>NZ_JANKAS010000017.1 GCF_024622505.1 Irregularibacter muris | reverse complement strand
CCTAATTCATAGCTTTCTTCTACCTTGATTTTTTGCTTTTTATCTCAAGGTTTATTTGTTATGCCCTTTTTTATTCATTCACTATATTACTTTCAAATTTAGTTGTTGACATATTACCAGATTGCTTATATTTTTATAAAAATTAATAAAAAAACTCCCGAACCTAAGAAAATATTCTTAGGAACGAGAGTTAAAACTTCGCGTTACCATCCTAATTTACCTGTACCTCACGATACATGCCTTTTCAAGTACGTTACATTAATGTAATTATACTCTATCACTATAACGGGTGCACCCGTTGCAGCCTAAATCTGATGATCTCGGTGCACAGCTCCAAGGCCATTTTCACTTTAATATTCTTTGCTCCTTCTCACCATAATGGAACTCTCTGTAAAAGCATATTTAAAGTTACTTTCCTTTTCCTTGCATTTAAGTTATTGTTTGTATTATATATTATATTATAGGTGAAGTAAATATGATTTATTCATCTTATAATTTTCTACCTCATTGCAATTTATTATTCTTACCTAACCACTTGATTATGAAAACTGCCCTTATGGACTTTTTTCACGGAGGAAAAAGTAAAGACGCTGATAACGTGTACTTTTTAGTAGATTTTGTAACTATCAATTAATTCTATTAACTTTTTCTGCAAAGCGAGTCTTTTTTCTTGGTATTTATCTTGCTTGAATTGAAATTCTGGATTACTCCAATTGCTAGGATCGTAGAGCCATACTGGTTTTGTTTTATATTTTTCTTCTTCATATTCATATCTGGGGAATATATGAGCATGCAAAAATGCATCTGTATTTCCTAAAATATCATAGTTTATTCTTAAAGGATGATATACCTGAGAAATTGCATCGCCTATTAAGGTCATATCAGTTAAAAATTCGGAGCGTTCCTTTAATGTCAAATCATTTAAACTATTAGTCTGAGGATAAGCTAATAAAACGCAATATCCTGGAAGAAACTGCGTGTCTCCAAAAACGGCGAAACCACTTTTCATCTTAGCTAAAACAGTAGGGTTTGTACCATTGAGAGCAGTATTTATCCTATCCTTTTTCCAGTCATTCATATTTTACCCCAACCTTTCGGGAATATATTTTATAGTTTCAACATCAATACCACTGTCTCCACATGTCTTGTGATAGAGAAATGATACTAATACACATTAATATAGATTTTGCGTAAAGATGTATCTTCTAAAAAGGAGGATGGAAAATTCAGTATCCTATTAGTTGTGTACCCATTTTGTTGAAAATCTATGAAATCAAAATATACTTATAAAATACTATACTATACATGGTATTTATACAATTATGCAAAAGATTATTAATATAATAGCCTTTTTTGCAAAATTTACTCCTATAGGTGAGTAACTGTACTTAGTATAAAGATAGGTTATAATTTCTTATAAATTTTCATTGCAAATATATAGGCAACAACTATTATTGCTATACACCAAACCAAAGCAGTCCATATCTCACTCCCTACTGGCTGGTTTGCTAATATATTACGAATAGCTTCTACAATAGGAGTTACAGGTTGATTTTCTGCAAAGGCACGTACTGCTGAAGGCATCGTATCTGTTGGTACAAAGGCAGAACTGATAAATGGTAAGAAGATGATTGGGTAAGAGAATGCCCCTGCACCATCTGGTGTTTTAGCAGCAAGTCCAGCAATTACAGCAATCCAAGTCAAAGCAAGTGTAAATACCCCAAGGATTCCAAATACTGCTAACCACTCTAAGATTCCTGCTAAAGAACGGAAACCCATTAATAATGCAACAAGTATAATAACTATTACAGAAATTCCATTTGAAATTAATGAGGTTAATACATGGCCCCATAATACTGTAGAACGAGCGATAGGCATAGAGTGAAAACGTTCAAAAATACCACGCTCTTTATCTATAAATAAGCGGTAAGCTACATATGCAATGCCACTACCAATGGCCATTAACATTATACCTGGTAATAGATAATTAACATAATTTTCTGTGCCTGTTTCGATTGCGCCACCAAATACATAAACGAATAATAACATCATGGCAATTGGTGTGATACAAACTGTAATAATTGTATCCATACTTCTAAAAATATGACGCATAGAACGGCCAAACATAACACTCAAATCTTTTAAAAAATATTTATTTGTTGATTCCATTTATTTCTCCCCCTTTTCACCAATGATTGTTAAAAATATTTCTTCTAAGGTCGGTTGTTTTTCAACATATTCAACTTTTGCAGGAGGGAATAGTTTTTTCAATCCCTCTAGTGTATCTAGCGCGATGATTTTTCCTCCATGAAGAATAGCTATTTTATCCGCGAGTTGTTCTGCTTCCTCTAAATATTGAGTCGTTAAAAATACTGTAGTTCCTGCAGCTGATAACTCCTTTACAATCTTCCAAACTTCTAAACGTGCTTCTAGATCAAGACCTGTTGTTGGTTCATCTAGAAAAATAATCTTTGGATTTCCCACAAGACTCATTGCGATATCAATTCTTCTTTTCATACCTCCTGAGTAAGTATCCACTCTACGGTCTGCAGCCTCTGACATACCAAAACGATTAATTAACTCATCTGCTACTTGATTTGGATTTTTAAGATGTCTAAGTTTTGCTATCATTTGAATATTTTCACGTCCAGTCAAAATTTCATCAATAGCAGCAAACTGACCAGTAAGACTGATAGAACCTCTAATGTCCCCTGGATTTTTTTCAATATCAAAACCATTGATTACAACACTTCCAGCATCCGCTTTAAGTAAAGTTGCCATAATTCTAATCATCGTAGTTTTTCCTGCTCCGTTAGAACCTAGTAATGCAAAGATGCCTCCTTGCTCTACTTCAAGATTTACTCCTTTGAGTACTTCTATATCTTTATAAGATTTCTTTAACCCTTTAATTTGTATGATGTTTTTTTTCATTTTCTTTTCCCCCTCTACAAAATTTTGTAAATTACTCAAACCTGCATTAAACCTTTCGATTTAGCTTAAGTAGTTATAAAAAAATAAGAGTCGACAACTGTGATTACACACATGTTATCGGCTCTGCGTCTTTGCGTCCGGCTCTTTAACAACTGATATATTCTGTTGTTTTACATTAATTATCGTTTCCTGTTTACATTTAGGACAAAATAGTGGAAAGTTTTCAAGCACCGTATCAACACCTATCTTGACCCTTGTTTTGTTGCCACATATCGGGCATAATATCCACTGGTATTTACACACACTACCATCCCTTTAGTTAATATTTTTTGTTGAACAATATAAGTTGCAGATCTTTTACTTTTTTTTATCTGTAATCTTTTTCATGGCCTTGTTAACTTTTTGGTCAGTAGCTTCTTGATAGATGTCAGCATAAGTTTTTGAATCCTTGATTAAATCGTCGCAGAAAGCTGCTACATCACTGCTTGTTACCTCGAGCACGCCCTTTCCCAACGCCGCGCCCTCTTCAAAAAGATCGATAATCCCCGAGAGTAACCCTATCCCGTCAGTTAGCTCAACAGGGCCAACCTTAAAAAGATATTTTTGAATCTCTTTATAAACAATCTGATAATCTTTCGGAAGCGCTTTAACACGGGCCACGTGTGCTCTCCACTCTTTTTTGCCTTCGATGATATCTTGTATTCTCATTTTATCCTCCTATTTACCTAATCTTTTAGTGATATTATTGTTGAGTTGCTTGCGCCACTTGTCGCGAAAAGACTTTGCCCCTTCTTCACCGACCAGCGCTAAACAAAAGCCTTTGATATCGTCACCTAAAACCTCTTGTACACTTTGACCGTCCACAGCCGTTTCTTCGAGCAGGCCAAGCACACCGTCAAGAATTGGCATGAGGTTGCGACCGGTGAAATCAGAGTGCTGCCAAAGATTAGCTTTAATTTTTTCCCATGCCGCTTGATAATCAGTCGGTAGGTTTTGGGCTCGCGATTCAAAAGTTTTAAATTCTTTAGTCATGTCATTTCCCGTAATTTTCTCCCAAAAATTCATTATTTCTTCTCCTTTAACTCGTTAATTTTTGATGATACGAATTCCCACCTTTCCCAGAACATTCTTAGTTCCTCACGCCCCGCGTCGTTGAGCTTAAAAAACTTTCGTGGCGGTCCCATATCGGATGGTTTTTTTTCTATGTCCACGAGTTTATTCTTCTCAAGTCGCACCAAAATAGTGTAAACTGTCCCATCCACAACATCCGAGAATCCGAGGACATTCAGCCTTCGCGTGATCTCGTAACCGTAGGTTTCCTCGTGGTTGATGATTTCAAGGACACAGCCTTCCAGTACTCCCTTTAACATTTCCGTAATATTTTCCAAAAAATCACCTCTTCACTATCTAGTATTACAGATATTCAGTATTACTTACTACATCTATATAGTAATACATAGTAGTGATGGTGTCAATATGATATGTTTATTTTTTGTGCAAAATTTAGACATTCTAAGTAAAAGTTCCCCCGAACTAATCAGTCTGAGGGAACATAAAACACACTCCAATATTTAGTTGAAAACCTCCGAAACCTTTGATGCCAGCCTATTTCTTTTCTATTAGCACAATCGTCTCTACATGAGGGGTGTGGGGGAACATATCCATACATTGTACTTTTATAACCTTATAACCTCTTTCAACAAATATTGGCAGGTCATTTGTCAGGGATTTTGGATTACAGGATACATAAATAAATTGTTTAGGCGTAAAATTAATAATTTTATGGATCGCTTTAGGATGAATACCTGCTCTGGGGGGATCTAAGATAATAAGATCTGGTTGAAGTGTCAATTCACTAACCTTTTCCATAACATCTCCAGCAATAAATTCGCAGTTATCCAGTTCATTTAAAGCTACATTTTCCCGAGCAGCCTCCATGGCCTCTTCCACAATTTCAATACCAAATACCTTTTTGGCCACAGGAGCCATAATTTGAGCTATGGTACCTGTTCCGCAATATAGATCAAAGATAATCTGATCCTTGGTAGAACCCGTAAAATCTCGCACAATGGAATACAATTTTTCCGCCCCTAGGGAATTGGTCTGGAAAAAGGAAAAGGAAGAAATCTTAAAGAATAGGCCGAGTATTTTTTCAAGGATATAATCTTGCCCATAGAGAATTTCTGTTTTATCACTTTGCACCACATCAGCAACACTATCATTTAAAGTATGCAAAATACCCATGATCTTTCCGGACAAGGGAAGATTCAAAAGCATTTCCTTAAATTCTTGTAATTCAAATTCTTGCTGGGAAGTAGTCACCAGGTTGATTAATATTTGTCCAGTAGAATAAGCTTTTCTAATGACAAGATGGCGGAGCACGCCTTGATGGCTTATTTTATGATAGTGGGCTATTTTTTTATCTTGAAAATATTTTAAAACAGTCTTTAAAATATGGGTAAAATCCTCATCCACTATGGCACATTCATCTGTGGTGACAATTTCATAAAACTTGCCTTTTTTATGCATGCCTAGGGTTAAGGGGCCACCTTTAATTTCATCTCCAAAGGAGAATTCCATTTTATTTCGATACTCATATTCCAAAGGACTGGGGGAGATACCTAAAAAACAATAATCCTTAATGCCTACATTATCTAATAATTTTTTTACTTGCGTGGCTTTCATATCCAACTGACGTTGATAGGGGATATTTTGATAAGTACATCCTCCACATGTCCCAAAATGCTTACACCTTGGTGGGATTTCTATGGGAGAATGCTCCACCACTTCTAGAATAGTGCCCTCAATTTTATTCTTTCTTTTTTTGGTAATTCTTGCTTTCACCTTTTGATTAGCAATACCATCTTTTATGATAATCTTTTGATCATCTATATATCCAACCGCCCGATTGGGAAATTCTATATCTTCAATTAAAAGTTCTACAATTTCATTTTTCTTAACCATAATGCCCTCCTGATTGATAAGATAGTGGCAATAGCCACACAAATATTCTAAGGAAGTTTAATCCTTTAGGAGGATAAACTTTCCTATCATAAAATAAAGCCTTCATAAAATTTTAGTATTGGTAATAAAATCCCCAATGATCTATAAAAATATAGGGATTTCTAGGAGAATGTTCTAAATGAAAATTCTTATTGTATTATTGTATCAGAATCATACTGAATAACAAGATTATTTTGTTGTCTAGGGCAATAACTTGGAATTGTGGGAAACTTCTGATAATATAGAGAGTAGTACTTAGAGGAGGGATATTATGGAGTTTTATATTGGAACGGGCGGAGATATTCGAGTATTTCCTATTTTCAAAGGTCAAGATTGTATAGGGGAAGAAGGAGAATTGTATAATGTCCTAAGAGAAAAACAATGGTTTGAAGGGAACATAGGGGAAGTGTATTGTGATATTTTAAATTCTCCTAAAAAATTTATCCTATTGGGATTGGGAGAGAAAGAAAAGATAACAACAAATTCTCTTAGAACAGCATTCTTCAAATTAGGGAAGGAATTAATGAGGTTAAAGATTGAAACCCTTCAAATTAATATAGCCACTATAGGAAATTTGGATATGCCAAGGATTGCTCAAGGGGTGGTAGAGGGGTTATTACAATCAGAATATAGTTTTGAAAAATATCTAAGGGAGAAAAAGAAGATACCTACAGTAAAGAATGTGTATTTAGCATTATCCCAAAGAGATGACAGCATTATTGATATCATTGAGGAGATAAAGGGGTTAGTAGAAGGTGTTTTCTTGGCAAGAGACCTTGTGAATGAACCTGCTATGGTGATGACACCCACAAAGCTTGGAAATAATGCCAAAAAAGAACTAGAACAATTGGGAATAGCAGTAGAGATTTATGATAGAAGGGAAATAGAAGAGCTAGAGATGAAAGCTTTCTTAGCTGTGACGAAAGGTTCAGCCCAAGAACCCCAATTTATTGTGATGAATTATAAAGGAAATCCAAACTCAGAGATCAAATTAGCTTTGGTGGGCAAGGGTCTAACCTATGATTCCGGTGGCTATTCTATTAAACCTTCTCATGGAATGGTTACTATGCACTCGGATATGGCAGGAGCGGCCTCGGTAATAGGGGCTATGAAAGCCATAGCCAAATCTAACCTCAAGATAAATGTTGTGGGCATTGTGGCAGCCTGTGAAAATATGATTTCTGGAGGAGCTTATAAGCCTGGCGATATTATTGGTTCTATGTCTGGAAAAACCATTGAAGTACTCAATACAGATGCTGAAGGAAGATTGACCTTAGCAGATGCCTTGTGGTATGCCGTCGATGTGGTAAAAGCCAATAGGGTAATAGATATAGCTACCCTTACGGGTGCCTGTGTAGTGGCTCTAGGGAGTATTAATACAGGAGCCATAACCAATAATGGATTATTAATGAAGGATGTACAAAGGGCTGGAGAGATAGCTGGGGAATCTATATGGGAACTTCCTCATAATGAGGAATATAAAGAGCTGATTAAGGGAGAATTTGGTGATCTGAAAAATATTGGAGGCAGGGAAGCAGGTACTATTACAGCTGGTTTATTCTTACAAGAATTTGTAGGGGACACTCCCTGGGTGCATCTTGATATTGCAGGGACCTCGTATATAGAAAAGAACGCAGGTTATCTACCCAAGGCAGCTACAGGTGTACCGGTAAAAACCTTGTATTACCTTGCAAAAAACCTTGAGAATAAATAAAAAACTAATCGATTATGCCAATTAAACAGGAAATTTGTTTCGTGAAAAGACTTAGAATTTGTTAATGAAGTAAAGAAAAATTGTATAAACTGTTTGAGCAAAGAAAGTTTGATGTAATCTATAGCAAGCTTACAAACTCTTAGTTTGAAAGCATTGGCAAAGTGGAACTTAATCAACACAATATAGGTTAGTTTTTATAAAAATATTAAAGCTAGGGAAAATTCCCTAGCTTTAACACTATAAAATTATTTTACCTGTGCTGCCATTTGATTAGACTCGTTTTTGAGTTGTTGCACTTCATTGGCAGGAGCATCCTTAACAGGATACCATCCTTTTTGATTCATAGCATTAAAAATTTCGTATTGAACCTTTTCGACTTTAGTAAAGTTATCTTCTAAGGTGTTTCTAAGATTAGGACAGGAGGATTCTGTCATACCAGTACTGTAGGCGGTGATTACCTGCTTTTCTGTGGCAAGCAAATCGTGCATTAACTCTTTTTCACTAAAGTTTGGTTGTTGATGGGTCAATATAATCCCTCCAAAAATGATTTATTTTAATAATATTATTGATGGGTTTCTAAATAGTTTTTTAATGCTGTAAAATTTTGCTTGTGCATATCAGCAGCATTAGTACACACACCTTTTAACTGGGCATCGGTGCAATATTCGCTGTATTGCCTAGCCTTTTTATTCAGCAATGCTTCATAGGCTATCTGATCCTTTAAAACCTTCAAATTATCGGTAGTAATTTGGGGTTGGTTTCCGTTGGTATTCATAGATTTTCCTCCTTATTGATGAATTCGTCCTACATGGCTTATTATCTCCGGATTAGCTTTGAATATGAGATGTAATATTAGGAAGTAAAAAAATATTTTTAAAAAAAATGAAACATTTTTACCCTTTTAAGCGTCTATATTAATAGAGGGCTATTTTAAAGTGGCAAAGCTTTCTGGATGACAAAGGACTAAATACTGCTACTTTATTAGCATGGCATTAGTCATACAATTGTAAAAGGATGAGGATGATAATAATGAATAAGCACAAGCGGATTTTATTTATTATAGTAATGATAATAATATTGATCATAGCACTTAAATTTGGATATTCTTATGGTTTATTTAAATATGATAAGGTAATTATTATAAAATCCTCTTCTAATCTATCTTACTATCTACAAAATCCTGAATTTTGAAAGTAGAAGTAGATAATAATATATTAGAATAAGCAATTCTGTATTTAATAGAAAATACGATATTGATAAAGAGCACTAAAAACAGACCCAAAATATAGGTCTGTTTTTTATAAAAGGAATAGATAATCTTCTGCTTATTGAGAAAATAAAAAATAATTAAAATTTTCATTGAAAAAATTGTTGAAATATCTGATAATGGGTACATTAGAATAAAGAAAAATAAGAGGAGGCGGAGGACATGAATAAAAAATTATATACAGCAGCAGGTTTAATTTCGGGAATACTAATGATTTTGGGATTGTTTTATATTAAGGAGAAAAAAGAAGAAAAAGATTTTGGTGGACAACTTGTTCGAGTCAATTATCGTTATTCCAAATCCTTTGAGGAATAAAAAATTAAATGAATATATAAATTTCCTAAAGAAGATAAATCAGCCTAAGACAGATGTAATATATTACAAGGTATGATTACAGTAAATTTTCAAATAATAAGGGTGTAGTAATCTTTCTTAGGAAAGGGGAATGCAAATGGATGTTAGAGTATCTAAATCCAACCAACCTATTGGTAGAGTAAAATGTGTAGTAGACAGCTGCCATTTTTGGGGATCAGGAAAAGAATGTTTGGCTCAAGAAATAGAAATACAACCTCCAGGAGCCCAAGATACACAAACCACAGACTGTGCAACATTTACACCAAAAAATATGCAATAGTAAGACGTAAAGGACTGGATTTTCCAGTCCTTTTTTGATGATATAAAAAAAATTGTCTTGCTAACCAACACAAAACTTTCCTCCATGGCTAGAGTAGCAATAGCCCATTTCTTATATATAGAGGATTAATCACTTCCATAGGAAAATATCCATCTATGCCCATGACATATGCAAAAATTCATCATATTTTTAAAAAAATTATATAATTTTTGAATAAACTCAAATAATTGTGGTAAAATATCAAGAGAATTAAATGCAAATCATTTGCAAGAAGGAGTAAATATGGAAAAGATTGTGGAAGTGAAAAATATCACCTTCGGTTATGATGAACAAAGAGTATTAGAAAATACCTCTCTAGATATTTATAAGGGAGATTATATGGGAATAATTGGACCCAATGGATCGGCTAAAAGTACTCTTGTAAAGCTAATCTTGGGCATTTTAACGCCCTATAGGGGAAGGGTTAAACTTTTTCAAGAGGATATTAAAAAGTTTAAACAATGGAATAAGGTCGGGTATATCTCTCAAAAAGCCACTTCCTTTAATAAAAATTTTCCTGCAACAGTGGAAGAAATCATAGTTTCCAATCTTCCCTTAGGAAATAAACTCCTAGGAACCAAGGGGAAAAAAGAGAAAGAAGCCATAGACCACGTATTAGAAGTTGTCAAAATGCAGGATTATAAAAATCGCTTAATTGGCAATCTATCAGGAGGACAGCAGCAGAGAGTTTTTATTGCTAGAACATTGGCCAGTAATCCAGAACTTATATTTTTGGATGAGCCCACTGTGGGGATTGATGTAAAATCCCAGGAGCTTTTTTATGATATCATGGGAAAACTAAATAAGGAAATGAACATGACCATAGTCATGATCTCCCACGATATAGGTGTAATTACTGAGAAAGCAAATCGTATAGCTTGTATGGGGAATAGAAAAGTGCATACCAGTCAATGCGACTCCTCTGTGGAAATAGAGAAGTTTATAAAAAATATCTATGGTGATAAAGTGAAAATGATAGATCACCATCACGACCACTAGGGGGGATGAATATGGTAGAAATATTGCAATATAGTTTTATGCAAAGGGCAATTGTGAGTGGATTGATTATTGGTGTTATATGCCCTATGATAGGCGTATTTCTAGTGTTACGCAGGATGTCCATGGTGGGAGATAGTCTTTCTCATGTAGCACTGGCCGGTGTAGCAGCGGCATTTTTAACAGGAACAACTCCCATGGCTGGTTCTCTAGTTTTTACTGTAGCGGCGGCTTTAGGTATTGAAAAATTAAGAAAAAGTTATGGAGAGTATGGGGAAGTGGCCATTGCCATAATCCTTTCAGGAGGAATTGGTCTAGCGGTAGTCCTTATTAGTTTAGCCCATAATGTAAATATTGATTTAATGGGCTATCTTTTTGGTAGTCTTACTACGGTATTGCCTCAGGATTTATATCTGATTATTGCCCTGGGAATATTTATTTGTATCACTATTCTTTATCTTTTTAAAAGTTTATTCCTTATTGCCTTTGACGAAGAAGGAGCAAAAATCGCAGGAGTTGCCGTAGAAAAAATAAATATATTCTTCACTATACTTATTGCCTTTACCATTACCATTTCTATGAGGGTGGTGGGAATACTGTTGGTTTCTTCTTTAATGGTTATTCCAGTAGCTGCCGCCATCCAACTGGAACTTTCTTTTAAAAAGACAATCCTATATGCCATTGCTTTCTCTCTAGCTTCGGTTATTCTAGGCATCATTATATCCTTTTATTGGGAACTGGCACCCGGGGGAACCATTGTACTATTAAGTGTATTTATATTGATCATGGTTTTGTTATTTAGATCTATAAAAAGAAGGTTACAAAGAAAGCATAGTGAAGCATGATGAAAAACGGGGTGAGTTTATGAATACTCTAGAAGATATAGAAAAGAGATTACGGGAAAAGGGATATAAAATTACCAATCAAAGAAAATTTATTTTAGAGGTTTTTTTAGAATTTCAGGATAGTCTTTTAAGTGCTCAAAAAATCTATGAAAAGGTACAGAAAGTATATCCAGGTCTTAATTTTTCTACTGTTTATCGCAATTTAGAGTTACTAGAGGAAGTAGACATTATACATAAAATCCATACAGGGGAGGACCATAGCACTTACAAACTAAGGGAGTTAAAGAAGCATCATCATCATTTTATATGTAAAGACTGTGGCAAGACAGAAGTCATTGAGTTTTGCCCTTTGAAACAAATGGAAGAACAATTAAAGCTTAAACAACTAATCCCCCTAGAACATCATTTTGAAATTTTTGGTTATTGTGAAAAGTGCAGTGTAAACGAGAAAAGTCAATAGGAGGATAAAAAATGAAAAATAAAATATTTATGATATTGATGATCACCATTTTGCTATTTACCTTTACCTCTTGTTCCCAGGAGCCTGAGGAAACAAATGAGGATGAAAAAGTTAGGGTATATGCCAGTATATACCCCGTATATGATTTTGCTAGAAAAATAGGTGGGGATAATATTCAAGTAGAATTATTGGTGCCTCCGGGGGCAGAGCCCCATTCATGGGAACCCAGCGCAAAAACCGTTGCCAACATAGAAAGGTCTAAAATCTTGCTGTACAATGGCTTAGAAATGGACCCCTGGGCAGAAAAATTAGCCGGCTCCCTTAAAGGCACAGAAATACAAACCTTAGCAGTGGGAGAGATAGAAGGTATTGATTATATTCAGTCCGATGAACAGGAGCATGACCATCAGCATGAACAAGACCATCATCATGGTACCTATGATCCTCATATTTGGCTAGATCCAACCATAGCAGAAAAAATGGCAGAGGCCATCAAAGATATACTTATAAAAGTAGATCAGACGAATAAAGAAGACTATGAAAAAAACTTTGGAGATTTTAAAGAAGACCTAGCAACCCTTGATGAAGATTATCAACAAAATCTTGCCCATATAGAGAAAAAAGAATTTGTTGTAGCCCATGCAGCTTTTGGCTATTTGGCAAGGCGATATGACTTAACACAAGTACCCATTGCCGGCATTGCTCCCCAAGTGGAACCCAGTTCTACAAAACTGGCGGAGATAACTTCCCTGATGAAGGAGAAAGAACTTACTACTATTTTCTTTGAAAATTTAAGTAGTCCAAAACTTGCAAATGTACTGGCAGAGGAAACTGGAGCTAAAGTGGATGTATTGCATTCTTTAGATGGACTAACCCAAGAGGAAATGGATAGTGGAAAAGAATACATCTCTATTATGAGAGAAAATTTGGAAAAACTACAGCAGGCTTTGGGCGTATCTAGATAAAATATATCTTTCTTAACTTACAATAGTAAAGTATATCCATTTATAATTTGAAACTGTACATCATGTACAGTTTTTGTTTTTTTCCTTTCAAGAAGAGCATACTAACAGTAAACCAATAGAAAGGAAGGAAAGAAATGATCGAAGAATGGTCCCAAAAGATTATGGAAATGTTTTTAGAAAGAATGCGAGAAATTGAAAGTGTGAAAGCCCCGAATATGACTTATGGTTTTGACTTATTGAAAATAGGAGCTATAGGAGAGAGGGCAGAGCATGGAGTGCCAGTGACAGAAATATATGGAACTTCTATAAAGTTTCCCTATTTTGACGAGTTAAGATTTGTACCGGCTATGATTGCTAAAAAACCAGTGGATCCCTTAGAGGTCAATACCCAAGTAAGAATAGGACCTAAGGCAAAAATTCCCCTACGACTACCTACTCCTATTATGGCTACAGCAATGGCTTATGGAATTTCCATAAGTAAGGAAGCAAAAAAGGCATGGGGAAAGGGTACAGCTTTGGCTGGAACCGCTTGTAATTCTGGAGATGCGGGATTTTATTTACCTGAGAGAGAACAGGCAAAATACTATATTGTGCAATACAATAGGGCAAGATATGGCAATCGTGAAGAAGAATTAAAACAAGCTGATGCCATAGAGATAAGATTTGGCCAGGCCTCCATGGGTCCCCTCACAGAAACGGTAGAATCTACGGATATTGATGAAGAACTAGCCAGACATCTAAATCTAGAAAAAGGTCAAAGTGCTATGCGACCTATTTTACATCCTGAAATTAAAGAAGGGAAAAGCCTAAAGCATATTGTAGAAAACCTAAGAAAAATCCGAGATGATATTCCTATTGGAGCCAAGATTGCCGCAGGAAATATAGAAAAGGATTTAGATGAAATCATTGAAGCGAGATGTGATTTTGTCACCATAGATGGAGCAGGAGGGGGTACAGCAGGGTCACCAAAGGTAAGCATGGATAATGCCACAATTCCCTTATTATTTGCTATTCCTAGGGCCTATCATTATTTGGTAAAAAAAGGCGTAAAAGAGAATATATCCTTAATTGCAGTAGGGGGCCTAAGAGATAGTGGAGACTATATGAAAGCTCTAGCCTTAGGTGCTGATGCTGTTTATGCAGGACAATCGGCTTTAATCGCCATGGTCTACTCCCAATTGCAAAAAGTGCCCATGGGCACCTCGCCAGCAGAATTATATTTATCCTGGGGAAAACATACAGATAAGTTGGATTGGGAAGCCGGAGCTCAAGAATTGGCAAACTTTATAAAGGCCTCTACCATGGAAATGGCAATGCTTACAGGCCTAGTAGGGAAGAAGGATATAAAGGATGTATCGGTGGAAGATTTGGTTTGTTTTAACCAAGATATAAAGGCAGCAACAGGAATTTCTCTGGCTTGGCAACCCTCAAATAATTGATATATTGCCTATGATTTTATATAATGACAAAGGATAGGCAATATGTAAGAAAAAATTATAGTTTATGTTACAATAATAACGAAAGTGCATTTTACAATGGGGTTATGAGTTTATACCAGAGAAAACGTGAGGAGAAAATATCATGAAACGTTGTTTAATAGTTATTGCATGTGTTTTATTTTTATTCATGGGGTGTGCCTCAAAAGAGGTATTCATTGAGAGTAAGGAAATAAAGGATTTTCCAATTCCTGAGGAAGCCGAGTTTATAGAGACCCAAGAGGATGATACACAATTTCAATATCATTGGGAAAATATAAAAGTTTCTTCAGGAATCCCAAAGTCCTTTCAGGATAAGGTTAAGGAGTATGGTTGGAAGTTGGATGAAAAGCAAAGTAAAGAACAGGAATACTACTTTATAAAATATGATCGAACCTTAAAACTCCTGGTAGAGGATGGCTCTTTTATCTTGTCAGAGGTTGAAAGCTTACCTCAAAAAAGGGACAAAGAGGGAAATTATCTTTTAAACCACCAAATAATTTTTGATGGAGATAAAGATGATATATTCTTTGAAAATACCTTGGAGCAAAATGCCTACGATTGGTTTATGGACTCTCTAGAGAAGATAAAAAAGGCAACCAATAAAGAGCAGTATTTTTATAAAAAAGAGGGAAATATTTATGAATATCTTGTTATTACTGGTGGCCAGAAAGTAAAAAGAGTTTATATTAATGAGAAAAAAACCCGCATTGTTATAGAACTTACAGAAGGAAAGGGTACAGAGGATGAAATACAATTTTTAAGATACAAATCCTTTTACCCCAATATAAAAATAAGTGCTACTATTCTAGTAGAAAATTAATAGAAATATTCTGCATGGTACAATCTAATCCTTTCATATAGTTATAATGAACCTGTTTTAATATTTCAAATTAGCTCTAAAACAGGAAATAATTATATAGAGGAGGATGGATATGAACGAGATTTTTGATGTCTTTTCAAAGGCCAGTATTTTTGTGCCCTTGATGATAGCATTAGCTAAGCTTGCACAAATGATAAAGCTTCCTAGAAAATGGACTCCTATTTGGAATTTAATCATTGGAATTGTTATTTCTATTATATATGTATACCCTGAAAATTTTAAAATTTCCATCTTGGTAGGAATCATGCTAGGCCTTTCAGCCTCAGGATTATATTCAGGGGTTAAAAACACCACCCAAGCTATATTAAGCAGGGAATAATCATGGGAAATAGGATAAAAAATCAATGGCATTGGGAAATACTCAAGCTAATCATCAAACACCTGATGGGAAAAAAATCAGGGGAGAAAATTATTGACCAAGGTGTAATCAATAACTTGAAGAATAACAAGGCCTTAGCCATAAAGACATTAAAACAGGTGATAATAGCTGATCGTCACTTGCAGGTTGCAGTGAATCAATTTAATTATGCCAAAGAAAAAGAAGAAATTGATGAGAGCATATATTTTATGCAAGAAAGTGAAGAAGAATTTCAAAGAGCCTTGGATATGGCCAAGGAAAGACTTATACAGCTCATCTGACAAATCATGCTATTTCTTCCTATAAAGATTGTAAAAGGATTTTTAAATTAATTGGCGAAATAATAATTAGCAGTAATGACAATAAGAGAGGAGATATTAGCATGGAAAAACAATACCCACCTTTTATAGAGGTGTTAAAAGATCTGGATCCAGAATTATTTAATGTAGTAAGTCAGAATATGGATTTAGCTAATCAACAAGGAGAATTGGATATCAAATCAAAACTTCTTATTACCATGGCCCTAGATGCATTAGCAGGATCAGGAGAGGGCGTAAAATCTCTAGCGCAAACCGCTAGAAATATGGGAGTTACAGAGGGAGAGATAAAAGAAACCCTAAGAATTGCCTATATGGTGGCTGCCAATAAAACATTAATTGCAGGACTTTCTGCTTTTGAAAAGTAAATCTCAATAGAACTGCCAAAGATATCCCTGTAATAGGGATATCTTTGGTTTTTTGGAAAAAATCTTAGAGTTTTCAAAGAGGATATAATAAATTTACATATTGGTTGAAATTTTAAGAGAATGAATATGTTAAGTTTATTATAGGAGAATGGCATAAATTACTAAAGAGAAAGGATAAGGAAGAATGAAAAGAATAGTATCTTTGTTCATTATTATCATGATTCTAGTATTTACAGCTAGTAGTTATGTCATAGAGACAAACAATAGTAGCTATAACATAAAGGATAATCTTACCGCCCAAGTGTCCGCAACCACTAGTAATTACATAAATTATGAGGAAATCCCCCAAGATCTTATTCATGCAGTAGTCTCGGTAGAGGACCATAGGTTTTTTTCCCATCATGGATTCGATGTTTTGGGTTTTGGGAGAGCCCTTTATACCAATATCAAAGAAAGAAGTCTTGAGCAAGGAGGCAGTACCATCACCCAACAACTTGCCAAAAATCTATTTCTAACCCAAGAGAAAACGCTAAATAGAAAGATAAAGGAACTATTTTTAGCATGGAAGTTAGAGAGGACCTATAGCAAAGAAGAAATATTGGAAATGTATTTAAACAATAGTTATTTTGGTGCCGGTGCCTATGGTATACAGGAAGCTAGCCAAAGCTTTTTTCATAAAGAGGTTCAAGATTTAAACACAGAAGAATGTGCCCTTTTGGCCGGAGTATTAAAGGGACCGAGTATTTATAATCCCGAAGAACACTTAGAACAAGCTCAAAAGAGACAAACCTTAGTATTAAGGTTAATGAAGGAAAAGGGGTATATAGAGTAAAATGCAAAACCTGAAGCCTAGAGATTGGAAAATCAGGAGAGGACATAGGCAAATTCTTAGATAAAAATACGATGAAATAAAGCAGCATATTATAAAAATATGCTGCTTTATTATTAGAAAATAATATGGGCTACCAATACAATAATTGGTAGAGTAACCAAGGTTCTTTCAATAAAGACCATAAATAACTCCTTAAAGGATATGGGGATTTTTGAGCCCAATATCAACCCACCTACTTCTGACATATAAATAAGCTGGGTTACAGATACACAGGCGATAACAAAACGGGTTAATTCACTCTGAATGGTACTTCCTATAACAGAGGGTAAGAACATATCTGCAAATCCAATAATAAAGGTTTGAGATGCCATAGCAGCTTCAGGTACTTGTAATAACTTCAATAGAGGAATAAAAGGCATACCCAGCCACTGAAATACTGAAGTAAATTCTGCTACAATCAAAGCCATTGTACCAAAGGCCATGACAATAGGAGTAACCCCTAGCCACATATCTATTACGTTTTTAGAACCTCCTATAAACAAATTCCCCATACTATTATTTTCAGCCGCACGGTCTACAGCTTGTTTTACTCCCCAGCTAAAGGAATTATATCCCGTAGGTGTTTTTTCATTGTTCTTAGGTTGAGCATTTCCAAAGAGATCATCAGATTTTCTAGAAAGAGGTGGAATGCGAGGAACAATAATGGCTGCTACCACCCCGGCTAAGGATACGGTTAAATAAAAAGGAATAAATAAATGAGCTAAATTCACTTGGGAAATAACCACCAAACTAAAAGTGATAGACACAGCAGAAAAAGTAGTGGCAATGACTGATGCTTCTCTTTTGGTATAATACCCATCTTCATATTGCTTACTGGTCAATAAAACGCCGATTGTCCCATCTCCTAACCAGGAGGTAATACAATCTATGGAGGAACGACCTGGAAGGGAAAATATAGGACGCATTATTTTATTTAATAGAGCACCGAAAAATTCTAATAATCCAAAATCCAACAATAAGGGTAAAAAGAAACCGGCAAATAAAAATACAGAAAATAGAATAGGCAAAAGGTCATATAACAATAACCCTCCGGTATTTTCAGACCATATCCATTGAGGCCCTATCTGAAAATAAGTTAACACCACAAAAAGCAATCCCATGAGCCTGGAAAACATCCAGAAGGGGGAAACATTAAATAAATTATTTAAAAAACCATTCTTAGTAATCACACTAGGCTTGAATAATTTAGTCATAAGAGTCCCCAAGCCTGTTAAACAGATGAAAATGGTCATAAAGGTAGGGATGATAGCTATAAATTTATCTAATAATAGATTTGACAATACAGCTACAGGTATAGTATATTCACCGGCATACTTTATGGGTGTCATAAATATCAAAACACCGATTAAAGAGGGGATAATAAATAAAAATAAATCCCTCGAGGCAAATTTCTTCTTTATATTATGATTTATCACTACAAATTCTCCTTTAGTTTAAAAATAATTATGCACTAGGATTATTTTAATATAAAGTGAATAAATATACAATATGGTGAATAATAATTGAAATTATCTAAAAATTCTATTAGATAGCAAAAAAGGCAGCAAAGCCGCCATTTGAAAGAACAACAAGTAACTGTAGTTGTAGAATGGGAAAGTTTGGTTCCTTGCGATTACGATCAAGCTGCCTCTATCATAATAAAAGAAGAGTTGAATATTCAACTCTTCTTAGGATCTATGCTTTAAGACTACTTTTTCGATATAAGCCACACCTAAATACATAATTGCAGCGGCAACGGCTAATATAATAACACTTGTCATTACCAAATCCAACTGGAAAACTTGACTACCGTAGACAATAAGGTAACCAAGACCTGCTTTGGATACTAAAAACTCTCCCATGATTACACCTACCCAGGATAGGCCTACATTTATTTTAAGGGCATTCATAATAGTAGGAAAGCTTGCTGGTAAAACAACTTTTTGCAAAATCTGTCTTTTATTGGCCCCGAAGGTTTCTAAAAGAGTGATTTTTTCCTTATCTACTTCCCTTAAACCACTATATACACCAATAATAGTAGTGAAAATAGAAATAGATAAAGCCATGGTCAGAATAGCTGTTACTCCTGCTCCTGCCCAAACAATAAAGATTGGGCCCAGAGCTACTTTAGGCAGACTATTTAATATGACCAAATAGGGGTCTAGCACTTCGGATATGAAATCTGACCACCAAAGCACAATGGCAATCAGTGTACCTAAAATAGTTCCTGATACAAAACCTGCTACAGTTTCGCCAACAGTTATTCCAATATGCTGATAGAGGGAACCATCACCATGTAATTTTAAAAATGTATTCCATACTCTGCTAGGTTGGCTAGTAAGAAAAGAGTCTATCCATTTCAGATTGGCAGCTATTTCCCAAAAAGCAAAGAATAAAATCAGCACAATCAATTGTGTACACCATACAATGATTTTTCTTTTTCTAACGTTTTTTATAAACTGCTCATGTTCATTGGAAAAGGTTTTTTCATTTTCACTTTTCATTATCCTTTTAGGAGACATGGACATCCAGCTCCTTCCATATGGTATTAAAATAATCCCTGAACTCAGGGGCCTCACGTCGTTTAATAGGAGTTTGTTTTGAACAGCTCAATTCAATATTGTGTATATTTTTTATGGTACCAGGTCTCTTTGTCAACACAACGACTCTATCTGCCAGAGATATAGCTTCAGAAATATCATGGGTTACCATGATGGCAGTTCTTTTTTCCTGTCTTATGATGGAACCTATATCATCAGATACGGCTAATCTAGTCTGGTAATCTAGGGCCGAGAAAGGTTCATCTAAGAGTAGGATCTCTGGATCAATAGTAAGGGTACGAATTAAAGCAGCTCTTTGTCTCATGCCACCGGATAATTGGTTGGGATAATGATGCTTAAAATCTCCTAAGCCATATATCTTAAGTAGCTGCTCGGCCTTTTCAATATTCTCCATTGTATTTTTACCTTGGATTTCTAAGCCAAGAATTACATTTTGAAGAATAGTGCGCCATGGAAACAAATGATCCTGTTGCAACATATATCCAATGGAAGGATTATCATGATTTGACTTTAAAGGATTGAAATTTATTTCCCCTGCTGTGGGCTTGAGCAGTCCGGCCAAGGCTGAAAGAATCGTCGACTTTCCACAGCCACTGGGCCCCACCAGAACTAAAAACTCACCCCCATAGATGTCTAATGAAAAGTCTTGTACTGCTAGGGTCTCTTCCTTTAAAGTGTGAAAAGTTTTGGAAAAGTTTTTTATTTGAACAATAGGAGTATTCATCATCATCCCTCCTTATAAATGAATTATTTAATGTTTTCAACTGCCTTTTCTGCAAAATCAGTAGTGACAAGCTCGTCATAGGGTCCCCTTTTATCTAAAACGTCTGCAGCTTCAATGATATCCTGCATGTGTTCAAAGGATTCTTCTGTCATTACTGGTGTTTTTGCCCAGGAGTCCTGATCTTTGTATCGCTTAACCACTGTAATTAAATTCTCCATTTCCATCTCAGGGAAGAATTCATGAATAGCCTTGGCAATCTCTTCGTAACTACTCTTTTCCACCCAAAGCTGTCCTTTGTAGATGGCGTTGGTAAATTTTTGAATAATCTCTGGATTTTCTTCAATGAAGCTTTTTCGTGCATTGTAGGCTGTGTAGGCAACAACGCCACTTTCTGCTCCAATAGAGGCTACAACATATCCAGTACCCTCTTTTTCCATAGCGGTGGCCACTGGTTCAAATAAAGTTACATATTCTCCTTGACCGCCTAGAAAAGCTCCTGCCATAGCATCAAATTGTATGCTAGTGTCAATATTTACGTCCTTGGCGGGGTCCATTCCATGTTTTCTTAATACCCATTCAAAGGTCATTTCAGGCATTCCACCCTTACGTCCTCCAATGACGTCCTTTCCCTTTAATTTATCAAAGGTAAAATCAGGATCAGGTTCACGACCTACTAAAAAGGAACCATCCTTTTGGGTTAATTGGGCAAAGGTAATGGCATAGTCGTCTCTCCCCTCGTTATAAACATATACAGTAGATTCTGAACCAGAAAAACCGATATCTACTTGGCCAGACAATACCGCAGTCATAACCTTGTCAGCACCTCCACCGTTGGCAAGTTCGATTTCTAAGCCTTCTTCTTCGAAGAAACCTTGACTAATGGCAGCATATTGGGGTGCATAGAATATTGAGTGGGTAACTTCGCTCACTTTAACTTTTGTTAGGCTCTTGTCAGCACAACCTGTAAATAAAACAGCGATCATTAAAATGACAAGAATTGTTGCAGTAAACAATTTAGCCTTTTTCAAGATCAATAACCTCCTTTAAATTTTTTAATATCACTTTCAGTATATGAATATGAGGGAATTTGGTGATAACTAGCAAATGCTATACCTTTTCTCTGATAATTAATTTAACCTAAATAAACCAACACAATAGGGTAGATTATTTTATTTGCTCTACCGCTTTTTCAGCAAATTCAATATTTACTAACTTATCATAGGGACCTCTTTTATCAATTACTCCTGCAGATTCTACAATGTCCTGCATGGTTTCAAAGGATTCTTTTGTCATAACAGGTGTCTTTGACCAAGAGTCTTGGTCTTTATATCTCTTTACGGCCTTTATTAGATCTTCTATTTCCATCTCGGGGAAGAATTCATGAATAGCCTTAGCAATCTCTTCGTAACTACTCTTTTCCACCCAAAGCTGTCCTTTGTAGATGGCGTTGGT
This sequence comes from Irregularibacter muris, assembly GCF_024622505.1. NCBI lineage: Bacteria > Bacillati > Bacillota > Clostridia > Eubacteriales > Eubacteriaceae > Irregularibacter > Irregularibacter muris. The sequence continues at coordinate 33,374 of NZ_JANKAS010000017.1, read as the reverse complement.
AAATTTTTGGATAATCTCTGGGTTTTCTTCAATAAAGCTCTTTCGCGCATTGTAGGCTGTGTAGGCAACAATTCCACTTTCATTTCCAATAGAGGCTACAACATATCCAGTACCTTCTTTTTCCATAGCGGTGGCCACTGGTTCAAATAAAGTTACATAGTCTCCTTGACCGCCCTGAAAAGCCCCTGCCATAGCAGAAAAGTGAATACTATTATCCATATTTAAATCTTTTTCAGCGTCAATTCCATTCTTTTTTAATACCCAATCAAAGGTCATGGCCAGCATTCCACTTTTATGTCCTCCAATGACGTCCTTCCCCTTTAATTTATCAAAGGTAAAATCAGGATCAGGTTCACGACCTACTAAAAAGGAACCATCCTTTTGGGTTAATTGAGCAAAGGTAATGGCATAGTCGTCTCTTCCTTCGTTATAAACATACACAGTGGATTCTGAACCAGAAAAACCGATATCTACTTGGCCAGACAATACTCCAGTCATAACCTTATCATTTCCGTCTCCAAGGGTTAGCTCAACTTCCAAGCCCTCTTCCTCAAAGAAACCTTGACTAATGGCAGCATATTGAGGAGCATAGAATATAGAGTGAGTAACTTCACTGACCTTAACCTTTGTTAGTCCTTCTTCCCGGCAACCTGAAACAAAAACAGTAATCAGAGCAAGAAGAAGTACGGCTAAAATAATAAATTTGGATTTTTTCAAAATAGGCAACCTCCTTAAATTCTCTTATCCTTTACAATATATTTAAAAAAGGAGTTTTTGGTGCGTAGAAAAAGAAGTGGCAGGGAGGCAGAGTTGTGAAGACATTTATTTATGTGTCTTCTTCATCTTGAATAATAAAATTTATGAAGGCATCTTTATTTTCTGCAATAGAGGAATTTCAGCCTAAATTTAGTGACATAATACAAATAAGAATAAATAAGCTAACTAGACAAAGAGGAGAGATACTATATGGATAAAAATATGGAAGTCATAAAATCTTTAAATCAATTGGTACAGGGAGAATATATGTCTATTGAGGCCTTTAACATCTACATTTCTAAGGTAAGGGATGATAAAGTAAAAACAACTTTTCAACAAGTACAGGACCAACATAGAAAGAATATTCAGAACTTAGCCCACTATATTCAAGAATTGGGAGGGCAACCAAAGGAAGATACTGGGCTAAAGGGCACTATGGCGGATATGAAAATAAATATGCAAACTTCTCCAGAAATCGCCCCATCGGATTATATTAAAAAAGCGATAGAAGGAATGACTAAAGGCATTCAAATGACAGAAAATTTATTACGGGGAGACTTAGATGACTCTTCGAGAGAACTTGTAGGGGAAATATTACAAAAAGATCGGAAATCCATTGAAAAGCTAAAAAGTTTAATATAAGAAAGACATTTTTATCTTAATAAGAATAATCTCACAACGATTCTCAGCATCTAAATCTAAATATAAAAAATGATATAGTCATTAGAAGAAGATAGTAAGTACGAAATCCCGGACAAAATGTCCGGGATTTTATATATATGGTCTTATTATCTAGGAAATAAATTATTTAACAGAAATAAATATTGCTACAATCAGTAGAGTAGTACACTTATTATAGCCTTGGTAAGCAGAAAAAAAGAATAGAATGTTGGAGAATATTTCTAGTTATATATTATAATGTAAATTGAAGGAATATATTGGGTAGGGGAGAATACTGAAAATTAAGGGTGCAAAAATATCAATAATACGGGAGGATATTACCACCTTAAGGGTGAATGCCATAGTCAATGCTGCAAATAATCGCCTACTAGGGGGTGGTGGCGTAGATGGTGCTATTCATCGGGCTGGGGGTAAAGCGATTTTAGAGGAGTGCAAAGCGATAGGGGGTTGTCCCACAGGGGAGGCTAGAATCACAACAGCTGGTAAACTGCCCAGTAAAAGGAGAATCCATACAGTAGGTTCCGTTTACAAAAATGGAAAAAGTGGGGAGCCAGAACTTTTATATAATGCCTATTTTAACTCTTTAAAATTAGCAGAGGAAAATTAATTGAAAATCATTGCCTTTCCTTCTATTTCTACAGGAGTATATGGCTATCCCATAGAGAAAGCATCTGATATTGCCATAAGGGCTGTTTTGGGTTTTCTAGAGGAGACTCATCAAATGGAAGAAATTATCTTTGTTCTCTTTTCTGAGAATGATTATGAAGTTTATGAGAAGAAAATGAAAAAAATTAATTTTAGGAAAGAATAAATAGCGAAGGGATGGATACAAAGTGAGCAGATACAAAGGCATAATTTTTGATTTAGATGGAACTTTACTTAATACTATAGAAGATCTTTCTGACAGTGTAAATGAAGTATTAACAGCTTATGGATACCCAAACCATAATTATGAGGAATATAAGCTAAAGATAGGAAGAGGATTTCGAAATTTGATGGAGAATAGTTTCCCAGAGGGAATGGATGAAAAGACGATCGACGAGGCATTACCATTATTTGTGGAAATTTATGATAGAAGATATCAGAATAAAACAAAGCCCTATAAGGGAATTTGTGAGATAGTGGATAGATTATATAGAATGGGCATAAAAATAGGGGTAAATTCTAATAAAAGGACGGATTATACTCGTCAATTAGTCTCGAAATTTTTCAAAGAAATTTCCTTTGTAGAGATCTTGGGAGAACGCCAAAATGTACCAAAGAAACCTGATCCCACAGCAGCATTAGAAATTGTTGAGCTTATGGAACTTTTGCCACAAGAAGTCTTATACGTAGGAGACTCTAAAACAGATATTATGACAGCAAGAAATGCTGGGGTGGACAGCATAGGTGTACTTTGGGGTTTTCGTTCCTATGAGGAATTAAAAGAGCATGGAGCAACCTATATTGTATCAAAGCCACAAGATATTATAGATATTGTATCAGGATCTACATTCTACAATACCTTACATTTCTGATTCTATTTTTTGGATTTATTAACTCATCATAGGAAAAGCTTTCCATTACTATTTAGCAAATTACTAATTAATCAAATGCTCAACATAGAGCGAGCAAAGGCAGCTATAATGTATCCTCCCGATGGATTAAATTGTTTGATAATAGGAGAAAGTGGGGTAGGGAAAACATTATTTGCTAAAGTGATGTATGAATACGCCAAATTTACAGGAAGACATGATAAAAAGTCCCCCTTTACTACTTTCAATTGTGCTGATTTATATACAAATCCCCAGTTATTGCTATCCCATTTATTTGAACATGTGAAGGGTGCTTTTACAGGAGCAGATAAGATATATAAGTGGGAAAGTCAGCCCCCTACTAATAATAGGACCAATAAAACTTAAAAAATCTTATTATTTAGTTATATTGATAAAAATTAGACTACTTGATGTAGATATGTATATTGAAGCCGGGAACATTAAAATAAAGCAGATTTTAGAGGATATTTTTCATGGAGATTTTACTTACCGACTATTAAAAGGTTTCTCTTTAGAATAAATCTTAAATTTTCCTCTACCAACTCTTCATTATCTGTGGAGAGATGGGGAGGTAGATAATCTACGCCTTTTATGACAACCTGCATTCTCTTTCAGCCCTAAAAATCACTTTAAAGGTTTTAACTCTTTGTAAAGATAAAATTATAATCCTATATATTCAATTATTGTTCTTGTGATAATTAATAAAGGCACCCTTGAATAAACAGTTTGTCCCCCGGCTTTCATCACTTCTTCGGTATGACCGATAATAGTGACATCAGAGTATTTTTCCAAATTTGTAGGTGTTTTACAACAGCATATAACAATTTTTGCCCCGCATTTTTTTGCGGTTCTAGCAGTTTCAACAAGTTCTGGAGTAGAATTTTGAAGAGATAAAATAATAACGACGTCTTTATTTGAAACAATTTTATGGATGTTTTTCATCCACATTACATCTTTTACAATTACGGCATCATATTTTAGTAGTTGTAGATACATTTGAAATTCTTCAGCAATAAGAGCAGTAAATCCTCTAGCAACTATAAAAATACGCCTAGAATTTTTCATAAACTCTATGGTTTGAAATATACTAGTGGAGGAAATATTATCAATTGTTTTTGTACATTCTCTATAAGATTTAGCTAATATGTTATTTACAACATAAGGAGACTCTAGCTCCTTTTTATTTTTTTTTGTGGAAATTTTATATCGTAGTTCATTTATTCCACTAAAACCACATTTTTGGATGGTTCTTGAAACGGTTGCAGAGGAAGTAAATGATTTTTTAGCTATTTGAGTGATAGACAAAAATGGTATTTTATCCTCATTATTATTTAAAAACTTAAGAACTTGCTTTTCTGTACTAGATAGATTTTGATAAATCTCCTTTTGTAAATCTATAATCATATGTTTATACCCCCATATTAGAATATATTAAATTAAATATGAATAGGTTTTCAAAATATAATATAATAGCTTTTTTCAGAAAGCATTTTCAATGATTTTATATGTCTTTTTAATAATTTTCATTATATCATAATGATAATCTTATATACGTATATTTTGAGATGATCAAATTTAAATAGCTATTATTTTTGAGTTATAAAATTACGAAAAATAAATTTGTTTTCTAAAGGAGGATTTTAATGTATGTATCATTGAAGGAGGTATTAAATGAAGCCCAATCTCTAAATATGGCCATTGGGGCTTTCAACACTCATAATTTAGAAATGTTACCTGAGATCATTCGTGCGGCTTACAAACAAAAAACGCCAGTAATTATCCAGACGGGTTGTGGAACGGCCAATTATATAGGCCATAGGAATCTGGTGGCCGTATGTAAGTCCATGGCAGAAGAATATGGAGTAAAGGTTACTTTGCATCTTGATCATGCAAAAGATTTTAATGAAATCCGTAAAGCGATTGATGCTGGATATAGTTCAGTTATGTACGACGGTTCATCATTTTCATTAAAAGAGAATATTTTAGGAACTAAACGTGTTGTTGAGTATGCAAAAAATCACGGGGTTAGTGTGGAAGCAGAATTAGGAATTGTAGGGGGAACGGAAGAAGGAATAGTTATAGAAAAAGAAAAGATTCGGTATACCGATCCTCAAGAAGCAGTTGAATTTGTACAATTGACTGAAATTGATGCATTGGCTGTCGCCATAGGAACTAATCATGGTCAGTATAGATCTAAAACAGATGTTAACTTTTCCAGACTTAAGGAAATTAATGAAGTACTTGATATTCCTTTAGTGATTCATGGGGGAACGGGTGTAAAAGAGAAAGACATTGGAAAGGTAATAGATCTTGGTATTCGTAAATTTAATGTTGGAACAGAACTATTAATTGGGTGGAATAATGAATCTAAATCATGCTATATGAGCAATGAGGAAAATATCTCCAATAGGGAAAATGTAGTGCCGTGTTTAGAAGTGATAAATGAAATTGTCCAAAGAAAAATCAGGTTGTTTAAAAATATCAATGATTAAGGAGATAACAATGAAAGCTGGATATTATATAGGTGATTTTAAATATGAAGTAAGGGAAATAGCACATAAGGAACCACAAGAAGATGAAGTTAAGATCCGGGTTGCATGGTGTGGATTGTGTGGGACAGATATTCATAAGTTTCAAGGGAAAAATGGAGCCAGCATTGTGATCCCACCAATTATTCTAGGTCATGAATGCTCTGGAACAGTTGTCTCAGTAGGACCAGGTTGCAAGAATTTTAAACCAGGAGATCGAGTAGCTTGTGATCCCAGTTATAGTTGCGGGAAGTGTACTTGGTGTCAACGAGGATTGCCAAACTTTTGTATGGAAAGACATGGAGTGGCCAAAGGATTTGCAGAATATGTGTGTCCACCAGAAAAAAATGTGTACCATATATCTGACTCTTTAGGCTTGAAAAATGCAGCTTTTACTGAACCTCTCTCCTGTGCGATTCATGGTTTAGATTTAATTCAGATTGAAAGTGGTAAAACCGTCGTTCTATATGGTATGGGTTCAGTTGGATCTCTAATGTTGCAACTTATTCATTATAGTGGTGCAGGGAAAATAATTGTGATTGAAAGGGAAAGAGAAAAGCGCAGACTAGCATTGGAGTTAGGAGCGACTAAAGCAGTAACAGATGATCAAATAGAAGAGATCAGTAAAAAAGTAAATATTGACTATGTCATAGAATGTATAGGTTCAAAAGAAACTATGGAACAAGCAATTCATATTGCAGGAAAAAATGCCAAAGTACTTCTCTTTGGTTTAGGAGATCCCAAGGATCCCATAAGTTTTAATCAATTTGAAGCGTACACTAAGGAATTAAGTATATTTACTTCTTACCTTAATCCTCATACTTCGCAACGAGCTATAAATCTATTAGAAAGGGGGCTTATAGATACAGAAAAAATAATCAGCGCAGAACTAAGTCTTGAAGAGGTAGGTGATGAACTGAAGACATTGGAACTGTCAAAGAAAGGAAAGGTAATGGTTTATTTAAGCAAAGAAAATTAATTGGGGGGGGAATATTATGGTATTATCGGCGATTTTGGTAGCTTTATTAGCAACTATGGGTCAATGGTGGTTTTTTGGTCCAATAACGAAATGTTTAGTGTATCCGCTAACAACTGGAACTTTAGTAGGCCTTTTTATGGGAGATCCAATGACAGGAATGCTCGCTGGTGCAAATATTCAATTAATTTATCTTGGATGGATCTCCGCAGGTGGAACCATGCCAAGCAATACAATAGTAGCAGGGATTTTCGGAACGGCAATGACGATTTTATCTGGTGCAGATCCCAAAATGGCAGTTACTTTTGCAATTCCATTTAGTATGTTTGGTTTACTCTTAAACCAAGTCTATATGACGGTAAATGCTGCATGGATTCACAGGGCAGATAAATTATTAGAAAAAGGAAATATTCTTGGGGTTCGTCTTATGAATTTTGTCCCATCATTTTTCGTAGCGTTTATTTTATATGGAATACCATCGTTTCTATTAGTAATTTCAGGCAGTGGATGGGCAGAAAACTTAATAAATTCTGTCCCAGAGAGTATTATCAGTGCCTTAGAAGTAGTAGGTGGCATTATGCCAGCACTAGGTATTGCAATGTTATTGAATTACCTAGGGAAAAGAAAATTAATACCTTGGTTTTTTGGTGGTTTTTTCTTAACTGTTTATTCAGGATTAGGCTTGACAGCAATTTCTATTTTCTCTGCAATTATTGCAGTCCTTGTGTTTTTAAATAATAGTAACGCGATTGGCTCTACAGGCAAGAAAAAGGTGAAACGTCTAACAGTAAATAAGGAAACAATAGAAGTAAATAAGCCAGTTATTGATCCTGAAATCAATATAAATGAACCTAAAAAGAGGTTGTCTAAGAAGACATTAATAAAAACATGGTTATGGACTACCAGTACAGAAGCTTGTTATAATTATGAACGTCTTCAGGCATTAGGAGCTGCAAATCTTATGATAACTCCTATTCGCGAATTATATGATACAAATGAGCGTAGAGTGCAAGAATTAAAGAAATATATGGTGTTTTATAACTCAGAAGTATTTACCGTTGGACCGATCATAAACGGTATAGCATGCTCTATGGAAGAAGCACGAGCAAATAATCAAAATGTGGAGGCAAAAGACATTAATGCTGTGCGTACAGGATTAATGGGTCCTGTTGCAGGAATTGGTGATACCGTAATGCAAGGGATTTTATTTCCAATTTTATTTGGCATAGGTTGTTCACTTGCTCTAGATGGGAGTTATTTAGGGCCGATCTTATCATTTGTGATTTTTGAAGCGTTAATTTTTGGATGTGGTTACTTTATGTTTATGACAGGTTATAAACAAGGGAAAACTTCCCTATTAAAGATTTTAAAAAATGGAACCATAGATATGATAATAAATGCTTTTAGTATCGTAGGATTAATGGTGGTAGGCTCAATGGCTGCTAGTCGAGTGAATGTTGGAACTCAGTTAGCTATAAAAATTGGGGAAGGTACTACACAAATACAAAGCGTTTTAGACTCATTGGCTCCAGGGCTAATTCCCTTAGGGATCACATTGTTGATTTGGGGGATGTTAAAGAGAAAAATTAATACGGGTTGGATTATTATAGCAATCTTCATTATAGGAATTTTAGGATTTTATTCAGGAATTTTAGGATATATAGGATGATTAGGAAGGGATATTATGATAAATATTATTTTAGTAAGTCATGGAAATTTTTGCGTGGGATTATTGGATAGTTTGAAGATGGTTGCTGGGGATGACTACGGGATTAAGGCTGTGCCCTTGATCCCTGGTGAATCACCAGAGGACTATCGGGAGAAGTTATCACAGACAATATTAAGTTTAGGCGATAAGCGAGACAGTGAAACAATTATTTTTGCGGATATTTTGGGAGGAACACCATTTCAAAGTGCGGCTTATCTTTCCAAAACATTTAATGTAGCCATAGTAACAGGAATGAATCTTCCTATGTTATTATCTATAGTACTGTCAGGCATAGAGGGCCAGACTTTAAAGGAATTAGTAGATAAGGCCACACATAATGATTCCATTGGAATAAAAACTACTCTATTTAATGGAAGGGAGAAGATAAATCGTGCAAAACTTAGTATTAACAAGAATAGATGATAGATTGATTCATGGCCAGGTAATGACAGCATGGATTAAAAATAGGAATGCTAGTCAGGTAGTGATTGTAGACGATGATACTGCAAATGATGAATACATGATCGAAGTATTAGAAATGGCAATTCCCGAAGAAATAGCTATAGGAATTTTTACAAGAGAGGAAGGCGTGCAGTTTTTTAGCCATGGCTTAGATGCTCCAACAATTCTTTTAGTAAAAGGCCCAGAAGTATTGAATTATTTGATTGATCATGGAGTTAAAATCGATGAGGTAGATGTTGGAGGAATGGGGACAAGAGAAAACAGAAGTGTTTTATATAAAAACATTTCTACCAGTGAAGAGGAAAATCAGGAATTTAACGATTTATTAAATAAAAACGTAAATGTTTTTATCCAGGTAATGCCACAAGATAAACCTGTAGGAATTGAAAAATATTTAAAATAGGGGAATTTATAAAATGAATAACGAGAGAATGGATGGAAAAGTAATTATTATCACTGGTGGCAGTAGTGGCATGGGAGCTGCTCTCGCAAAAGATTTTGCCAAGCGTGGGGCAAAGGTTGCTATATTTGATTTAGATAAATTAAAAGGAATGCATGTTATTCAAGAGATTGAAAATTTAAAAGGAAAAGCTTTATTTTTCGAAGTGGATGTAACGAACAAGCAAGAGATTGAGGCAAAAGTAGAAATAGTAGAAAAAGAATTAGGTCCCATAACCTCATGGATAAATTCGGCAGGTATTTCGAGAATGGTACCCTTTTTAAGCAGTAGTGAGGAACTTTGGGATTTAACAATGAATGTAAACTTAAAAGCTACATTTTTATGTTGTCAAGTGGCTATTAAAAAAATGCTCGAACATGGTAAAGGAGAAATTATAAATATGTCTTCTTTATCCGGGAAAAAGGCAAGTTCATGGCAAACCGTCTATTGTGCCAGTAAATTTGGTGTTCAAGGGCTGACACAGTCCATTGCTAAAGAGTTTGCAAGCGATAATATTAGAATAAATTCAATATGCCCCGGTATTGTCCAAACTGAGATGTGGGAAAAACTAAAATATGAATATGCTCAAAAAAGAAATATAAACCCCGAAGAGGTAATGCCTTATTTTGAGCAAAATATCCCTATGCACCGTTTGGTTGAAATGGAGGATGTAATCAACGCAGCGGTATTTCTTTTGACAGATAATTCAAGTTATCTTACTGGACAATCGATAAATCTTGCTGGCGGTGAATGGATGGATTAAGGAAGAAATAAGATAGTATTATTTAAATTGGTCAAGAATATTGAAGATATTATTTTGTACAAAAAGAGAGGAGATAGATGAAACAAACAATCCTATTAATAGCTGGATATCCCGGAACAGGTAAAACTTATTTAGCTAATTTGATTAGAAAAGAAATTCCAGAACTTCAAATACTTTCCCCTGATAAATTTAAGGAAAAGAACTGGGATTTGTATGGATTTAAGGATTTAGAAGAAAAGGAAAGATTGAACCAAAAAAGCTGGGATGAATATTTTACATCAATGGAAGAATGTTTTAAACAGAAAAATTCTATAATATCGGACTATCCTTTTAGCAATAAACAAAAAAAGATTATTGGTGCATTAGCTGATTTTTATGAATACCAAATAATTACAATCCGACTAACAGCAGATTTAGACGTGTTATTTTCTCGCCAAGGAAATAGAGATAGAGATGGAACAAGGAATTTAGGACATATTGTAAAGAGCTATCATAAAGAAGATAGGCAACAAAAGCATGCTAAAGCAGATAATTTATTAACTTATGATGAATTCATTCATCGCTGTACGACTCGTGGTTATAATGATTTTCATTTGGGCAAACTTTATGAAATAGATGTTTCAGATTTCGCAAAAGTAGACTATATAGAAATTATTAATTCTATAAGAAAACAGATGGAAAAGTGATTTAAATGATTACGCAAGAAATAAATAGAGGCGACTATCAAAGATATCACTTGGTGGTCTAAGGAAAATAATTAATTAGAAAGGCATGAAAAGACGGACTACTAATAAAAGGTAGCTAAAGATTAGAAGCCCAATAACTATATGGAAAAGCAAAGCAAGTTAAGTTATCATTGATATAACCTAACTTGCTTTGTGACTTTAAATGGATTTATAAATGTAAAATAATTTCTGACATATAGAAATAGCTAATCAGAAATGTGGAAGATTATAAAAAATCAAGAGGTTTATATAAAGGATTTTCGTTCTATTCTTATAGCATAAAAATAAAGATATTATAAGTTAAGTTTATAATTATAAATAAGCCAAAAATTTCTTTTCAATAATATTAATAATAATTTTTTTCTAGTAGTAATTATTCATTTATAGATATCAATACTGGAAAAGGGTTTTGTAGCAAACTTTAATATACTATTGATATGAAATTCGCGATATATATATCAATTATGTACAGAATACAAGCTAATTTTAATAGAGCATATTTACAATTTGACTTATAAGTTATTGCCTAGAATAAAATTAATATAGAGGATAAAAATTAGAAAAATGGAGGTGATATTTATGCAGATAAAAGTGCATGCTCTACAGTTTTGTAACTATGAAAGATTGGAAAATGATTTATGTATGGAGTTACAAGAAGATGTAACATTAGAGGATGCCTATTTTATTTCAATGACTAGATGTTTAAATTACCTATTCTCATATCCTTAGGTTTAATTACTCTTACTGGTAGCATAGTTTGCTACTGGACAACAATTCTTTTACTGTATATGAACAGGTGTATCTTGCTTCTTAGACTTATAGCATTAATATGATTACGGTAAGAAAACTGGATTTAAAAAATATTGATATACGGGAAAATTTATTTATTAAGATCAAGAGGAATTAAATGGTCACTTTTTGAATTTAATTGAATAGGATAGCTTAATTGTTTATCTTATCATTTATTAGCCTTTCAAAGAACTAAGTATTATCAAACAATCAAATGATTTAAAATCTTAAAGTCTATCACTCTTTTTCAAGAGTATTTATAAAGGAGAGAGGAGAATGACTAGAAAAGAAAAAATATACAATGAATTAAAACGACTCTGTTCAAAAATTTCTTTAAAGGATTTTAAAAATGAGATTCCAGGATTTGATGCTACTGAAGTGGGGGAGAGAATTAATATTGATAGAAGTAATAGTAGTAAAGAGCTAAATCAATTAGTAAATGAAAAAAGAGCAATTAAGATTTTGGGTAGACCCGTATTGTTTTTTGATAGTTATAAATTAGAAGAAATACTAGGGATTAAATTAAAAGATGATCAATTTCATGTAGATTCTTTAGAAGATATTATTAGCATAAACGATAAAAATGCCAAAGAGAAATTACCAAAGTATAATATTTTTAATAGATTTATTGGATCAGGAGGGAGTTTGGAGGTTGCGATAAAACAGGCTAAGGCAGCTATCCTTTATCCGCCTAGAGGGTTACATACTTTATTAGTAGGTCCAACAGGAGTAGGGAAGACCACCTTCGCTGAAATGATGTATAACTATGCTGTAGAAACAGGTCAAATAGATAGGAATGCTAAGCTTACTATTTTTAATTGCTCTGAATATGCAGAAAATCCTCAGTTAATTTTATCTCAACTTTTTGGACATGTTAAAGGTGCATTTACTGGTGCAGATAATGAGAAAGAAGGACTTATTGAAAGAACAAATGGCGGTATTTTATTATTAGATGAAATTCATAGGCTTGCCCCAGAGGGTCAGGAGATGTTGTTTTTGCTTATGGACAAAAATATCTATAGAAGACTCGGAGAAACTGAGACGACAAGACATGCAAATATACTTCTTATTGGTGCGACCACAGAAGATGTAAACTCTACATTACTTAAAACTTTCCTTAGACGAATCCCAATGATTATAAGACTCCCTTCCTTATCTGAAAGGGCATTAATAGAAAGATATCAATTAATTAAGCAGTTTTTTAAAGATCAATCAAAAAGTATACAAGCTCCCATTATGGTATATAAGGATGTTATAAAGGCACTACTTCTATACAATTGCCAAGGAAATATTGGTCAGTTAAAAGGAGATATTCAATTAGTCTGTGCCAGGGGATTTTTAGATTATAAAACATATGGGAAAAGAAATGTGGAAATAGATACTACATTATTACCTGATTATCTTTATAATGGATTATTAAATCAGGAGAAGAGAAACGAAATTATTGACCTATTATATCCTGAAAATAGTGAGTATTATGAGTTTAAACCAAAAGGTAATGAGGAATTCAATTTTACTGATGAATATGATATATCTGAAGGTTTGTATAAAGAAATATGCAGTAAATATTATTATTATTCTGAAAAGGGCTATTCCCACAAAAGAATAAATGAGAAAATTAATGGACATATAGAAAGATATGTAAAAAAACTACAAAAAAAATTTAATGTGGGCAAGGAAATTCCTGAAAATCAAGAATTATTTAAAATTGTCAGTCCAAGGGTTTATAATGCGGTTGAAACAGCAATAACAGTTGCAGAGGGGAAGTTGAAGAAAAAGTTTAGTAAGAAGGTAAGAGTTGCTTTAGCTATGCATGTAAGTGCATTAATGGAGAGAATCGCAGAAAATAAGATTATAGTTAATAGTGAAATAAATAAAATAGCATTGAATAATCCCAATGAGTTTAATGTTGCAAGAATTGTTAAAAATATACTTGAAGATGAACTTGATATAAGTATACCTAAGGAAGAAATTGGATTCATAGCAATGCTTTTATACGCAGTGGATGAGGAAAATATACGGGAAAATAAAAAAATAGGAGTCGTGGTATTGGCCCACGGCAAGCATACAGCTTCTAGTATAGCGGATGTAGTCAATAGCCTGCTAGATACAGATCATTGCAAGGCAATAGATATGCCACTGGATGAAAGGGTAGAAACTATATTAGATAGGACCACTGAATTGGTAAAACAAGTTAACCAGGGGAAGGGAGTATTGCTTTTAGTGGATATGGGTTCTCTAATTGCCTTTGCAGAGATTATAACCAAGAAGACAAACATAAATGTTCGTTCTGTAGAAATGGTATCTACACCAATTGCGATTGAAGTAGTTAGAAAATGTTTGCTTCCTGAAGCAAGCTTAGAACAGCTTGTAAAAGATATTCAAAGAATAACTCCTCATATAGGAAGGTTAGTTACAAAAAACGTAAAGATGAAAGCATCTATAAGCCAATCACGGATCATTATTACTACATGTATAACCGGTAAAGGTACGGCTATTAAGCTAGCTAAGCTGTTGAAAAGTTCTATTCCTATTCTTGATGAATACAATATTATTCTCAAACCAATGAGTATGAATGAAGCAACCATACATAATCTTAATGATATTGAAAATATCCTAGTAGTTGTCGGTAGCACTAATCCTAACCTTACCAATATACCTTATATACCCATTGACGAAGTAATCGTTGGGGATGGTCTAAGAAAGATTAGTTTAATGATACAAGGAGAAGAAAAAAATAAAAATATGTATGATTTAAATGAACCTAATTTTGTTGTTAAGATGTTAAATGAGACATTGATCTTTCTAAATCCAATTAAGGTTTATAATGTAGTTAATCATTCATTTGAAATAATAACTAAATCTATAGCAATAACGGACTATAGATCCACAAAACTTAGTTTTGTAATTCACACCTGCAGTATGATTGAAAGGCTAATTATAAATGAGCGATTGACCTATAATAATATCGAGGACACGATTAGAAATAATCCTGTTTTATATAATGCAATAAAAAGTTCAATAGGGGAAGTTGAACAAACATTTAATATAGAAATTCCAGACACAGAAATTGGATATATCATTGATTTATTTAACACACAATAACTCGCTTATACATCTCTTTATAAAAAGGGATGTATTTTTTTATAGAAACCTATATATGATGGAGTTTAAGATTTAATACACAATTTGGCATGAATTTTGCTTAATTAATAGACAAGAAAAGGCAAACGTTTACACCTACACCAGTTAATCTAGATTAGATACCAATAAGTAGGAGCTAGGAAAATTCATACTATATTTATACTAAATTTTCCAGGCGTACGAATAGTCAAAAAATATATTAAATCTGAAAGGAGGTGATGAAAATGAGTTGGGAAAGCAATATACCATGGATCTTCATACTCACCCATGGAAAAGCCGGAGAAGAATTAAAAAACAGTGCTGAAATGATTTTAGGACCACTGGAAAAGGTTTTTGTATATTCTCTTTTGCCAGGAATGTCCCCTGAAAATTACATATCTAAAGTGAAAGAATCATTAAATGGTTCTCCAGATGGTTCAATAATTATGACAGATTTATTTGGTGGTACGCCTTCAAATATTGCTGCAATGTTGTCAAAAGACTATAACATTTCTGCGGTAGCAGGATTAAATATGGCTATGTTAATAGGGGCAGATGAATTGAGAAAAGAATTAAGGGGTGAGGAGTTAGCGGAAGCTATTATTTCAATTTCTAAGCAAGCATGTAGAAATATAGTAAAGGTATTAAATTAGAATGAAATAAAAAGGGGAGTGATTATATGGCTTCTATTAATTTGATTAGGGTAGATTTTCGTCTTATACATGGTCAGGTAATAACAAAATGGAGTAAAAGGGTAAACGCTAATAGAATGGTAATTATTGATGATAAACTGGCCAATGATCCATTTATGAAGGATATTTATGCTATGGCAGCACCGACAGGAATTTCGGTAGAAGCATATACATTGCAAGATGCTGTGAATATGTGGAAGGAAAATGAGTTTGGAAATGGAAGGCTTCTAGTCTTATTTAAAAGCGTTACTTCAGCCTATGAGGCCTTGAAGCAAGGATTACCAATTCAGGAGTTACAAATAGGAGGATTGGGAGGTGGTCCAGGGAGAATAAATGTGTTCTCAGCAATTTCGCTTGACGCAGAAGATGTAAGGCAGTTGAGAGAAATGGAAAAAATGGGGACAGAAGTTGTATTACACATTGTACCAGAGGAACCTAGAGTTCCACTAGAAAAAGCAATTAAAAAATTTAATTTTTAAAGGGGTGAATAGTAAATGGTATTAGCAATTTTTACAGGCATATGGTATTGGCTAACCAGAATGAATATTGGCTATACATTTGGGTATGTATTCGCGCAACCTGTGGTTATGGCATTGCCAATAGGGCTTATTATGGGGGATGTACCACAGGCAATGATGGTTGGTGCCGCAGTAGAACTTGTATATTTAGGTATGATATCTCCGGGTGCGAATATGCCAGCTGATGAAGCTTTGGCAGGATTAATAGCCATCCCTATTGCATTACAAACAAATATGACGCCTGAAATGGCGGTAGTATTAGCTGTACCCTTTGGAGTACTTGGGGTATTTCTAGACCAGGTTAGAAGAACAATTCATGCTTCTTTAAATCATATGGCAGATAAATATGCTTTAACCTGTAATACAAAGGGAATATGGATGGCTGCAACGGTATGGCCCTTAGTGATAGGATTCATTTTACGATTTCCTCCAGTATTTTTAGCCAATTTATATGGGGCTGAAGCAGTACAAGGCTTTATGGATATTATTCCTGAATGGATACTTCATGGACTCAGTGTTGCTGGTGGAGTACTTCCCGCTTTAGGATTTGCAATAACCATATTTATTATCGGTAAGAAAACTCTCATTCCATTTTTTATCCTCGGCTTTTTCCTAGTACAATATCTAGAAATCAATATTATGGCTGCTGCTATATTTGGGACTTGTATAGCTTTACTAACAGTATTAATGAGACAAGAAAAAGGAGGGGAGAAAGCATAATGAGCGATATCTATCAAGAATCTGTTAAAAGTGATATTAAACTCACGAAAAAAGATGTAAACAAATCCTTTTTCTTATGGTGGTGGATTTGTGAGATATCTAACTCCTTTGAACGACTGCAAACATTAGCATTTTGTGCATGTATCTCTCCCATCCTTAAAAAACTCTATCCTGATGAGAAAGATCTAAGTGAAGCTCTAATGAGACATTTGAACTTTTTTAATAGTCAAGGGATATGGGGTGGATTAGTACATGGAATTACAATTGCAATGGAAGAACAGAAGGCTAGAGGGGAAGATGTACCAGAAGAAGCCATTACTGGTATTAAAACAGGGTTAATGGGGCCCTTCGCTGGCATAGGAGATACTGTTGATTGGGGCACATGGAAACCAATATGTTTCGCTTTAGGGGTAACCTTTGCTTCAAACGGAAGTGCAATAGGAGCAATCTTACCATTCTTATTTACAATAATTACTTTAATAGAGGGCTACTATATTTGGAATTTAGGCTATTCATTAGGGCAAGATTCGATCAAAACGGTTTTAAAAGGTGGATGGGTTCAAGAGTTAATAACTGGGGCCAGTATATTAGGACTGTTCATGATGGGAGCATTGTCAGCTAATTTTGTCAAATTAACTACACCATTAACCATTAAGATGGCAAATGCTGAGCCATTAGCAATACAAAATATATTTGATCAAATTGCCCCTGGGATTCTTCCCCTTGCTATTACATTCATTATCTATTGGTATCTAAAGAATAAAGGGCAGAACTACACGAAGATTCTTTTAACAATAATCATAGCCTCATTATTAGGAGCATTGATAGGGATATTCTAAATATAAATTTAATAAGTATCTAGGAAAATAAAATTAAATATAGGATTGAGTAGTTATCTCTGAATAATTACTCAATCATCCATGCTTTTAACCAAATCAAGAGGTAACACCCAAAATTTAACGAGGAGGGTTTAATATATGTTGGTCACAATGAAGAGCATTTTAGACAAAGCCAAAAAAGAAGGATATGGAGTAGCAGCACCAAATGTCTTTAATATGGAATCAGTTAGGGCAGCATTTGAAGCAGCTAATGAACTAAAGGCCCCAGTTATTATTGACGTCGGATATGGTGTTGGAGTTGAAGAGATGAGCAATCTTACTTATTACTACTCTAAAAAATATCCAGAGGTAGTTGCTGCTTTAAATCTTGATCATGGTCAAACCTTTGAAGAAGCAGTGGCTTCAATTAGAGCAGGATTTACATCTGTTATGGCTGATCGCTCTACTTTACCCTACGAAGAAAATGTGGCACAAGTAAAGGAAATTGTTAAAATGGCCCATGCAGTAGGTGTTTCTGTTGAAGCCGAGCTAGGACACGTAGGTCAGGGCTATGAGTATGAAAAAACTCGCAATTCGGGTTTGACTAAGCCAGATGAAGCTGTAAATTTCATTAAGGACACAGATATTGACTGTTTAGCGGTAGCGGTGGGAACATCCCATGGTGTTTATACTGGCACCCCATACCTCGATTTTAATTTATTAGATGAGTTGAGTAAGAGAATTAGTATACCCCTTGTATTACATGGAGGCTCTGGTACAGGAGATGAACAATTAGAAAAAGCAGTTAAAAAAGGTATTCAGAAAATTAATTTATTTACAGATCTAAGTATGGCTGGCTTAGAGACATTAGAAGAGTACTTAGATAATAAGGAACAACACAATTTACCTGAGGCATTTATGGCGGGAGCTGAAGGGTATAAACAAAAATTAATACATTATATGCGTTTGTTTGGTTCGAATGGTAGAGCGTAAATTATACGAATTGATTAGGGGGAATAAACATGACAAAAACAATGAAATTTGGAGTTCTCACGAAAGCCCATAGAGCTGAAATTCATGAACGTCCTATTCCAGAATTAGGAAAATACGATATTTTAGTTAAACAAGAAACTTGCAATATATGTACTACAGATTATGGGCAGTGGTTGGGATTGAGAGAACATCAGGGATACCCCATGGCAGGAGGTCATGAGGGAGCAGGTATTATAGTAGCTAAAGGGAGTAAGGTAGATAAAAAACTTCAGGTAGGAGACCGAATAGCAGTAACTTATCAGTATTGTGGTGAATGTGAGGCATGTAAAACTGGACTGACTTCAGATTGTGTAAATCATAAACGTGGCAGATCAGAAGACGGATATCTAGGAGAATTTGGATTTGCCGATTATAATGTCAGGGATTCTAGGTTTGTTATAAAAATGAATAAAGATTTACCTCCTGCTGAAGCAGGTTTTTTGGAGCCACTTGCTACAGTCGTTAATGGCATAATGAGGCTAAGACTACAACCCAAAGAAACTGTAGTTATAATAGGAGCTGGAACTATGGGGTTGGTTAACGCTCAGGCAGCTAAAGGATATGGAGCAAGGGTAATTATTACTGAACTAATGGAGAAAAAAATTAAGACTGCAGAAGCTATGGGATTTGAAGTTGTAGATGTCAGCAAGAACGATCCCATTGAAATGGTCAAGGCAATGACAGAAGGGAAGGGAGCAGACGCCGTAATTCTTGCAGTTGGAGCTACTAAAGCTAACCAACAGGCAATAGAAATGGTGAAACAACTTAGGGGCCGTGTTTTGTTATTTGCTGCAGGATATCCTGCTCCAGAAATAAATGTAGATTCAAATGTTATACATTATAGAAAATTAGAGTTAATAGGAACATTTGGCGCTGATAAGGCTGATTTTATAGAGTCAGCTAGATTGTTAAATGAAGGCATTGTAGATGTAGCTCCTTTGATAGAAACCAGTTTCCCACTATCAGAGTTACAAAAGGCATATGAAGCGGCAAGTACCCCTGGAAATTATCGCGTATGTGTAGAGTTATCATGAACGTGAATAATTTATAGACCCCATTTAACCATGCTATGTACTTCGTCACTATTGTATTTTTATTAATATTACATTTCACTTAGGGGTGAAGTCTAAACAATAGAAAAGGGTTCAACTTTGTTAGAATAAAGCCACAACTACAAAGGAGAACCCTTAATGTTCAATCAAGGGGAAAGGTGTGAATTCACTTACTGGAAGTACTAAAAAACTGATGATTATTCTTCTGTTGTTCCAGAAATACCCTAGGATACATTTTTAGAATCAATGGCAGAAACTAGATTTCTAAAGGGAAATTCCCTATTCTAAGGGCTACCACAACTTAATTTTCAATAAAGGATTACCTATGTTGATTCGTTTTTATTTATAATAGTTAGATTTTTTAAGTAAGATTACGAAGAGAAAGAAAAATATTATTAATGAGTCTCCTCAGTTAAATGCAGCTGGATTCAATTGGAAATGTGGATGAGGGAGATGAAGTTATGAATTTAGGAATTATAAAATCATATTTAATCAGATATATAAAATTATTTATGGGAATTTTTATAATTAGCGTTGGAGTTGTGATGACAATATATGCTAATTTAGGTACAGGGCCTTTGGACGTATTTCATATTGGACTCTCTCAAATTACGGCCCTTAGTATTGGTCAATCAGTACAAGTAACGGGTGTGGTCATAATAGGAATTGGATTAATATTAAAAATAATTCCTGGTATTGGAACAATAATTAATATGTATTTTGTAGGATTTTTTATAGATTTAGTTATTCATACAAATCTTTTCTTTACTCCTATGACGTTTTTAGGAAAATTTATACTTTTGATAGTAGGATTAACAGTCATTAGTCAGGGAGCTTATTTATATTTAAGTAGCTGCCTTGGAGCAGGGCCCATTGATGGACTATTGATAGGAATGATTAGAAAGTTAGACAAATCAGTATCTGTGATTAAAACTACTATAGAATTGATTATTGCAATTATAGGTTTTCTTTTAGGGGGCCCTTTGGGAATAGGCACCCTTATTAGTGCTTTTGGCTTTGGGTCTCTTCTACAAATTACCTTTAATATTTGGAAGTTTGATATTAAGAATACTAGACAAGAAACTCTACAGGATATTATTAGGAGAGAGCATGGGGGAAAAAGTGAGAAAATTCGTAATCGTGATACTTAGGCCAAGAATTCTATCAAAGAAACTATTATTGTAATGATGAATAAAAAATCCTTGAGCAAAAGGGGAGTGATTAAAGATGGAAAAGGTAGTACATTTTGGCCCAGGAAATATTGGAAGAGGATTTTTTGGTCAATTATACTATGAATCAAAATTAGAAACAGTTTACGTGGGAGTTACTAAGGAGAAAATCCAACTTTTAAATAAATATAGGCAATATCCATTGGTAGTAATGGATGCAGATCATGTAAAAGAAGCAAAGGAAATGATTATCAAAAATGTAAGAGCCATTAATATATCTGATTTACAAAAGGTAGAAGAAGAGATTTCTAATGCTTATTTAATCTCCACATCAGTAGGTGCAAAAAATCTTATTCATATAGTGAAGCCAATAGTCAAAGGATTAAAAAGAAGATGGGAGAACAAAGAATATTCTAAAATAAATATATTGCTAGGAGAAAATATGGTTGATACAGATATTTATTTTAAGGAGTTATTGGTAAAGGAACTTCAGGATGACCACCTGATCAATATGTTAAATGAATATGTAGGCATAGTTGATACCTCTGTTGAAAGATTAGTTCCCAATATGACGAAGGAAATGAAACAAGGAAATCCATTAAAAATTTATGCAGGATCGAGCTATGATTTTCCTGTTAACAAATATGCCTTTAAAGGAGAAATACCTCGGATTAAAAATATGATCTTATTAGATTCGTTTCAGTATTATAAAACACGAAAAATCTTTGTCTATAATTCGCTTCATGCAGTAGTGGCGTATTTGGGTTTTGTAAAAGGATACCAGCATATATCCGAGGCAATAAATGACCATCATATTCGATATATAGTTTACTGTTCAGCATTAGAATCGGGAAAAGCATTAGCAAAAGAATTTAATGTCTCCTTTACCGAAACTTTAGATAAAATTAATAGTATGATAGAAAGATTAAGAGACCCTGATTTAGATGATACCATTATTAGAGTTGGTAGGGATCCATTGCGAAAACTATCTGATAACGATAGAATTATAGGAGGAGCAAAGTTGGCGCTTAAACATAGAATTCTCCCATTAAATTTATGTCTAGCAGCAGCCGCAGCTTTACACTTTAGAGTGCCAACGGATAATCTATCTAATGTTATGCAAGATATGATTGATATTGGTGGGCCAGAAGAAGTCTTGGAAAAGATATGCAAATTACAATCAGATAGTATTTTATGGGGGTTAATATTAGGCTATTATGAGATTATATCCAAAGGTTATAAAATATTTTGATTATCAAAAGAAGGGAAGGGATAAAAATGAGCAATGTATATTTTATCAAAAACTCAGGATCAGATTATGGTGAATTGGGAAAAGATGCTTTAAAATTGTTGAAGAAAATCGTAATAGAAACGGAGTATAATTTCGAAAAGCGAGTTCCCATCAAAGTCCATTTTGGAGAGAAAGGCAATAAAACTTTTATGCCTGCCACCTCTTATGATGCTATTATAGATTATCTCAAAGAAAAGGGAGTATCTCCATCCTATATTGAGACCAATGTATTATATAGAGGATCTAGAACCACCAAAGATATCCATATTGAAACAGCGAAAAACCATGGCTTTATCCAGATCCCCATTATCATAGCCGATGGAGATACAGGAACTGAATATAATGAAATAGAAATTAATAAGGACTACATAGACAAGTGTAAAATCGGCAAGGCCTATGGAGATTATAATCAATTTATTGTCATGAGCCATTTTAAAGGTCATGTAGAGGCAGGCTTTGGAGGCGCTCTAAAACAACTTGCTATGGGTTTTGCTGCCCGGGGAGGTAAATTGGATCAGCATTCAGGAATATCCCCTAATGTAATAGCTGAGAAATGTATCACCTGCGGTATCTGTGAAACCAAATGTGATTTTGATGCCATCCATACCGAGGATATCGCCATAATCAATGATGAAAAATGTGTAGGCTGTGCAGGATGTATTGCTGTTTGTCCCCAAGGAGCAATTCAAACAGCAGGGGGAGGAGACCATTTTCTAGAAAAATTGGCGGAGTATGCCTATGGAGCAGCCAAGGATAAGGATATTATTTATATCGCTTTTATTCATAACATTACCGAAGCCTGTGACTGTGCGGGCCAGGCCATGGAACTTATTGCTGATAATATCGGAGTTTTAGCAGGAAAGGATCCTGTAGCCCTGGATACAGCTTGTTTAGATTTACTACAGAAAAATAGCGGGGAAAAGCTTTTTGAAAAGGGAAGAGTTACTCTAGAGCATGCAGAAAAAATAGGATTAGGAACAATGAAATATCACCTTATTGAGATGAACACCCGAAAAATATAAACGTTGTAAAATCATTTGGTAATAGATGAAAAAAACATGAAAGAGCATGATGACCACACATTATGTAAAAGTCAATTAACAAGCCAATAATAGCTCAAGATAAGATATGAATACAAAATTGAAGATAGCGTAGCATTTTTATAAACATAAGCAATTTTAGTTCATTAATGAATTTTGTGCTTGAAAATCCTTCTATAAATTATAGAGGCTTTCAAGGATTTAATTTAATAATAAAGGGAGGTAGATGAACTATGCAAAATTTTACTTTTCAAAGTCCTACAAAATTTATTTTTGGGAAGGAAACTGAGTTAAAAGTAGGAAAAGAAGTAAAGCATCATGGGAAAAAGATTTTACTTCACTATGGTGGAGGAAGTATTAAAAAAAGTGGACTATATGATAGAGTAGTCAAAGCACTAAAGGATGAGAACATTGATTTCGTGGAATTATCTGGTGTACAACCTAATCCTAGGCTTAGCTTAGTTAAAGAGGGAATAGAACTTTGTCGTAGAGAAAAGGTTGACTTTATTCTAGCTGTAGGGGGAGGAAGTGTTATTGATTCTGCCAAAGCTATTGCAGTAGGTGTACACTATGATGGAGATGTTTGGGATTTTTTTGAAGGAAAAAGTAAAATAGGCACAATTATCCCTATAGGTGTAGTTTTAACATTGCCTGCTACAGGCAGTGAAGCCAGTAGTGGAACGGTCATTACCAATGAGGAGGGATGGTACAAAAAAAGCTGCGGACATAATTTAATGAGGCCAAGATTTGCCATTATGAATCCAGAACTTACCTATAGTCTACCTCCATATCAAACTGCATCGGGAGTGGCGGATATTATGGCCCACGTTATGGAGAGATATTTTACTAATGAAAAAAATGTAGATTTTACGGATCGTCTCTGTGAGGCTACTTTGAAATCTATGATTAAAAATCTTCCTATAGCACTAAAAAATCCACGAGATTATGCTGCTCGAGCAGAAATTATGTGGGCAGGTACCATCGCTCATAATGGATTGTTGGGAACAGGTAGGGAAGAAGATTGGGCTTCCCACAATATTGAACATGAATTAAGTGGGATCTATGATGTAACTCATGGAGCAGGCTTGGCTGTTATTTTCCCGGCCTGGATAAAGTATGTTTATAAAAATAACATGAGTATATTTGCACAATTTGCATCAAGGGTATGGGAGGTAGAGCCTGACTTTGATCATTTAGAGGTAACCATAGAAACTGCTATAGAAAAAATGAAGGATTTCTTTAGGGCAGCAGGTTTACCAGTTACTTTAGAGGAATTAAACATTCCTGATGACCGATTAGAGGAAATGGCAGAAAAATGTACAGAAAATGGTCCTGTAGGTAGTTTAGTTAAACTCTATAAAGAGGATGTATTGAATATTTATCATTTGGCAAAGAAATAAATTAATCTGTTGTACCAGTTAAATGTGAAAGAAAAGCCCAGTCACCTGTTTCAGTAAAGCAAGCTTGGTGAAATCTGTAGTAAGCATACAAACTTTAAGCCTAGGATAGGGCAATTTGGAATGAAACTAGTAAAACACGCATTTGTCTTATCCTAGGATTAAAACTCTCTATCTGTCTTCGATCGGATTTTAGATCAT
This sequence comes from Irregularibacter muris, assembly GCF_024622505.1. NCBI lineage: Bacteria > Bacillati > Bacillota > Clostridia > Eubacteriales > Eubacteriaceae > Irregularibacter > Irregularibacter muris. The sequence continues at coordinate 8,959 of NZ_JANKAS010000017.1, read as the reverse complement.
CGACTAGACTCTTAATATTTTTTATACTTTAGAGATTTGACATGAATCTTAAAATTCGTAATTATTTTTCATGCCATAGCTCTGTGGTTTGCTTTTTAATAGTTTTATAGATGTAGAATACTTCCCGCCACTGTAAAATAAGTAATCAGCACCAATGCATCTAAAATTGTCGTAATCAAAGGACTGGCCATAACCGCTGGGTCCATTTTTAGGGCCTTTGCTCCAATGGGCAGTGTACTTCCTATGACTTTGGCAAGTATGACCGTAATGATTAGAGTAAGGCTTACGGTAAGGGATATATTGAAGGGATACTTTTCAATATAATAAATCCGTAAGAAGTTCAAAAGGGCCAAGGTAGATCCTACTATAAGACTTACCCTTATTTCCTTCCAAACCACCTTGAAAATATCAGAGGGAGTAATTTCCCCTAGGGCCATCCCCCTTACAACTAAAGTAGAGGATTGAGATCCAGCGTTTCCCCCGGTACCCATGAGCATGGGTACAAACACCATGAGGGCCACGATTTGCTGTAATAAGGCTTCATAGCCATCCATAATGGCCCCCGTAAAGGTAGCAGAGATCATCAATATCAACAGCCAAGGGATTCTTTTTCTGGCAAGGGAGAGAATGCTAGAGTCTAAATATTCTTCCTCAGTAGGCTGTAGAGCTGCCATTTTATGAAAGTCTTCGGTATTTTCTTCTTCAATAACATCCACAATATCATCTACGGTAATAATGCCCACTAACCTATTTTCAGAATCCACTACTGGCAGGGCAAGAAAATCATATTTTTTAAAAATCTCAGCTACTTCCTCCTGGTCTTCCTTTGTGTGGATAGAAATAAATTCTGTTTCCATCAATTCACTAATCTTTTCATCTTCATCAGCTACTAAAATATCCCGTAGGGAAATAACTCCTTCTAATTTTCTAAATTTATCAATAACATAGCAAGTATAAATAGTTTCTTTGTCATAACCGGTCTCTCGAATATGTTTGATGGCAGTAGCTACTGTCATTTGTTTTTTTAAATCTACAAACTCAATAGTCATAAGACTACCAGCGGAAAACTCAGGGTAATTAAGAAATTGATTAATTAATCTACGTTCTTGCTCATGGGTGTTCTGTAAGATTTTTTTCACCAAATTTGCTGGCAATTCCTCCAAAAATGCAATTTTATCATCAAAGTATAAATCATCAACAATTTCTCTTAATTCATCGATCTTAATAAGCTCTGAAAATCTAGTTTGATAATAAACATCCATAAAAGAAAATACCTCAGTGGCCAAATCCTTTGGTAGCAATCTAAATACAAGCAAACTATTTTTATCAGATAATTCCTTCATGTATTCAGCGATATCTGCTGGTTGTTGTTCTATAAGGTATTTCTGTAAACTTTTAAAGTTTTTATTTTCTATTCTGTCCAAGATTTCTTTCAAGGAAATTCCTCCTTTATTCAATTTTTGAGGCTTCCCCTTTTATCATTAGCACCCGTAGGTGAAAGTATGAATGAGAAACCTCGTATTTCCTTATCACATACATAAGATGATAGGGTCCATCATCCATAACAGTCACCTCCAGAATAAGTATGAAATAATTCATCTTGTCGGTTGTACCAGTTAAATCCCCAGGTGAAGAGTTTGTAACCCTTACAGGTAGCGTCAAAAACTTGCTTGGCTCAAACACTCATACAAAGCAAGCTCTTAATTTAACGAGTACAACAGATTGATCTTATATTATTATATGATTAATTATTTTATGAGGCAATACCAATTATTCTACCTATATACCCATAATATTTTAATTTATAAAGTAAAACAAAAAAACTACTGGACAAGTTCCTTGACTAAGCATATGATTTTAGGGTAGCATATTACACAGAATAAATCCTAAAAATGAAAGGACGGGAATTAATGAAAATCATTGGGATTGCCGGGGGAACAGGCTCGGGAAAAACCACTTTAGCCTATCAGATTTTTAACATGTTGCCAGAAAATAGTGGCACCATGATATTTTTAGATAATTATTATCGAGATCAAAGCCATATCCCTTTTGAAACAAGAGAAAAGGCCAATTACGATCATCCAGATGCCATTGAAAGTGCATTATTATTTGAACATTTAAAGGCTTTGAAAAATGGACAAACTATACAGGAGCCTGTCTATGATTTTAAACTCCATACCCGTAGTCAAGAGACTATTGAGGTAAAACCTGCCTCTATTATTATAGTAGAGGGAATTTTTACCTTATATTATAAGGAAATTTTGGATATCCTAGATTTAAAGCTTTTTGTAGATACTGAAAGTGATATTCGTTTTTCAAGAAGACTAATGCGAGATATAGAAGAAAGAGGACGCTCTATAGATTCTGTAATGGATCAATACTTTTCTACGGTAAAACCCATGCATGATTCCTATGTGGAACCGACGAAAAAAGTGGCAGATATTATTATTCCCGAGGGAGGACATAATATGAAAGCATTGGAGGTATTAAATTCTTATATTACTGGCATAGTAGAAAAAGATCTTCACAATGAATTGACAAAATCTAAAATTACTATATAATAGTTTACAAATATAGACAGTTAAAGGTAATGAGGAAGAGGAGTAGAAAAAGTACTTTCCAAGAGAAGGAAATTCATAGGCTGAGAAATTTCCTGAAACAGGCTTTTTTGAAGGTAGCTTCTAAACTGTGATACTGAAAGGACATCGTCTGAAGTAGGTTGATCCGGAGAAATCCGTTATATGATGATAAAGTGCTCATATTGAGAACTAAGGTGGTACCGCGAAGATAACCCTTCGTCCTTTATTGGACGAGGGGTTTTTTACTTTTATGGTCCTTCTACTTATTATCATTTATTATTTAGCGAGGAGGAAATGATCACTTTTATTTAGTCCTTAAACTTCTTAATTTATACTAATATTTTGACCTTGGGGTGAAAGATATGGAATTAGGTGTAGGCTTATTAATTTTTGGTGCTGTATTGGTATATGGCGCAAAGATGATTACAAAGATTTTTCAATGGATTTCATTTTTAGCTCTAAAGCTTATTGGCTTTATTATAGCAGTAGTTGGCATTTTATATATATTTAACATTATTTAAGAATCAAGGAGGTTTTGTCATGGAAGATAGAACAAATATTGCAAAAATCTATCATCCTGCCGAAGTAGAAAACAAATTATACAGTAGGTGGGAAGAAAAGGGATATTTTAAACCTGAAATTAATGAAAAAGGTGAGGGATATACCATAGTTATGCCTCCACCAAATATTACAGGGCAGCTACACATCGGTCATGCCTTTGATGGTACCTTGCAAGATATTCTCATTAGATGGAAGAGAATGCAGGGTTATGCAGCCCTATGGTTACCAGGAACAGACCATGCTAGCATAGCTACCGAGGTAAAGGTAGTCGAAGCCATGGCTAAGGATGGCTTAACGAAAAATGATTTAGGGAGAGATGGATTTTTAGAAAGAGCATGGGATTGGGCAAAAGTATATCGTAATCGTATCAGTGCTCAATTTAGAAAACTAGGAAGCTCCTGCGACTGGTCAAGGGAACGCTTTACTATGGATGAAGGGTGTAGTGAGGCGGTAAAGGAAGTATTTGTAAGACTATACGAAAAAGGCCTTATTTATAGGGGCAATCGCATTATCAACTGGTGTCCCGACTGTAAAACAGCTCTCTCGGATGCAGAGGTTGAATATGAGGAAAAAGAAGGAAATTTATGGCATGTAGCCTATCCTGTCATAGATAGTGAGGAAAGCATTGTCATTGCGACTACAAGACCCGAGACCATTTTGGGAGATACTGCTGTTGCTGTCAATCCCGATGATGAAAGATATCAACATCTCATAGGCAAAAAAATCATGCTCCCTCTAATGAATAGAGAAATTCCTATTATTGCAGACAGTTATGTAGATATGGAATTTGGTACAGGAGCTGTAAAGATTACTCCAGCCCATGACCCCAATGATTTTGAAGTAGGATTACGCCATAAATTACCTAAAATTAAGGTGATGCATGATGATGCTACCATGAATGAATTGGCAGGGAAATATGAGGGAATGGATCGCTATGAGGCAAGAAAAGCTATAGTAGAAGATTTAAAAGGAATGGGGCTCTTAGTGAATATAGAAGCTCATCCTCATAATGTTGGTGGCTGTTATAGATGTTCTACTACAGTTGAGCCTATTATTTCACAACAATGGTTTGTCAAAATGGAACCTTTAGCTCAGCCAGCATTACAAGTAGTAAGAGAAGGAGAAACTAAATTTATCCCAGAACGGTTTGAAAAAATCTATTACAATTGGATGGAAAATATCAGAGATTGGTGTATATCTAGACAATTATGGTGGGGTCATCGTATTCCAGCCTATTATTGCCAAGACTGTGGGGAGACTATAGTGGCCAAGGAGGCTCCAGAGAAATGCTCTTGTGGTTCTAGCCATATTGTGCAAGATGAAGATGTGTTGGATACCTGGTTTAGTTCTGCCCTTTGGCCTTTCTCTACTTTAGGATGGCCAGATAAAACAGAGGATGTAGAGAAGTTCTACCCCAATAATGTTTTAGTCACAGGCTATGATATTATCTTCTTCTGGGTAGCTAGAATGATTTTCTCAGGAATAGAACAAATGGGAGAAACCCCCTTTGAAGATGTATATATCCATGGGATTGTACGAGATGCCCAGGGAAGAAAAATGAGTAAATCCTTGGGAAATGGAGTAGATCCCCTAGAAATTATTGAAGAATTTGGAGCAGATGCTTTAAGATTTACCTTAGTTACGGGAAATTCCCCGGGAAATGATACTCGATGGCATATGGAAAAAGTGGAAGCCAATAGAAACTTTGCCAATAAGATATGGAATGCCTCTAGATTTGTTTTGATGAACCTACAGGAGGACATTTTAGACAAAGAAGATATTGCCAATGAAAATTTCACTAGTGCAGATAAATGGATCATTAGTAGATGCAATACCCTAATAAAAGAGATTACGGAAAACCTAGATAAATATGAACTAGGCATTGCGACAGCAAAGCTTTATGATTTTATTTGGAGTGAATACTGTGATTGGTATATTGAGTTGGTCAAACCAAGATTATATGGAGAAGATCAAAATAGCAAAATTGCAGCTCAGTATACCTTGGTAAAGGTATTAAAGAATACACTAAAATTGCTACACCCCTTTATGCCCTTCATCACGGAAGAGATTTTCACCCACCTTCCAGGACAGGAAGAAAGTATTATGATCTCTCAATGGCCAGAATACAAAGAAGAAAATAACTATGAAAAAGAAGAGCAAGAAATGAAAACTATCATGGCGGTTATTCGAAGTATTCGAAATGCTAGAGCAGAGATGAATGTGGTTCCTTCTAGAAAAGCAAAAGTAATATTAATTGCTGATAATGAAAATATTGCTGGATTATTGAAAAATTCCGCTGCATATTTCAAAAGTCTTGCCAGTGCATCAGAAATAGTGGTTAATACGATAAAAGAAAATATACCAGAGAATGCAGTGACTACCGTGGTAGATAAAGTAGAAATTTTTATCCCCCTAGAAGATCTTGTGGATAAAGAAAAGGAAATAGAGCGGCTACAAAAAGAAAAATCCCATTTAGAATCTGAATTAAAACGCGTTAATGGGAAACTATCTAACCAAGGTTTTATAGCCAAAGCACCTGACCAAGTAGTGGAACAAGAAAAAGAAAAGCAGAAAAAATATCAGGAAATGATGGAAAAGGTGTTAGAAAGATTAGCTTCTTATGAGAAGTAGATACTAGGTAGATGTTCTTCTACCGAAGATTATAGATGAAATAAAAAATAAGGAAGTATCATAAATAAAATACTAATTGCAAGTAAGGAAAATATATATGGTATTTATGATACTTTATAATCAAACAGAGGGTAGAAAAATAATATTTTTCTACCCTCTGTTTGATTATATTAGATTATATTTTTTCTGCAATTCTTTAACCATATGAATGTACTTTTCTCTTCTCTCTTGATGTTCATCTAAGGATTCATATTCATTAAATTCCCTATCTAATTTCTCCTTAGTTTCATCTTTTAATTGACGTAGGGCAAATTGATAAAGTACATTATTTTCCTTATCAATATGATCATTTAATAAATGGGCATAGCCAATGGCGTTGGCAATAATATCTACTTTAGCACCTTTATCCCCTGCTTGGTATCTTTTAATTGCTTCCTCTAGAAGTTTTACGAACCTTCTGCCCATATCATGTTCTATAAGCATTCCTTGAACAGGCCCAACTTTTATGGCTTCGCCTAATTCATTAGACATATCTGCAAACAGCATATCCTCTTCTTTTCCATGATGATGCTTATCTGCATAATTTTTAATAAAATCAACTATAGCCAAGAAATCCTCAGTATCTACGTCGCCGCCTTCTACAATATCCATACACGCCTTTCTTACAACGGCCAACACTCTTTGTATGTTGTTATGCTCTTGGACTAATATATCTATACTTTTCAAAAGAAACCCTCCCTAGTAAATTATTGCTATGAAATCTCCTATTATTTTTAACCATTTTATAATAAAATAAACAAATAAAAAATTTGCTTGAATAGAAATAAAAAAGGGAATAAACTAAAAGATCTAATAGGATAATACCTATTGAATATAAAAGTTTTAAAGGAGATGATAGTGTCGATGTTTCAATGGTTCTACGAAATAGATCATGTTACTCAGGCCTTAATTGCTACTCTTTTTACATGGTTTGTCACTGCCCTGGGGGCAGGATTGGTATTTATATTTAAAACCATTAATAGAAAAGTATTAGATGGTATGTTAGGTTTTGCCGCAGGGGTTATGATAGCAGCAAGCTTTTGGTCCTTACTTGCTCCAGCTATTGATATGGCGGAAAAAACTAGCAAGTATCCCGTTTTACCAGCAGTGATAGGATTTCTAGGAGGAGGAGCTTTTTTATGGCTAGTAGATAATATTATTCCTCATTTGCATATGGGATACCCCACAAGTGAAGCTGAAGGAATAGAAACCAATTGGCATAGAAGTGTTTTATTGGTATTGGCTATTACCCTTCATAATATTCCAGAGGGGTTGGCCGTAGGAGTGGCCTTTGGAGCATTGGCCACAGGATCCAGTCCCGCTACCATTGGGGGAGCCATTGCCTTGGCCTTGGGAATAGGCATACAAAACTTTCCTGAGGGAGCAGCAGTGTCTATTCCCCTCAGAAGGGAAGGGCTTTCCAGGTGGAAAAGTTTTCTTTACGGTCAGGCTTCAGGGATTGTAGAGCCTATAGCAGGAGTTATAGGGGCTATAGCAGTTGTAGCCATGGAACCCATATTGCCCTATGCTTTATCTTTTGCCGCAGGTGCGATGATATACGTAGTGGTAGAGGAACTTATTCCAGAATCCCAATTGAACAAAAATACCCATGTTGCTACCATTGGAGCTATGTTAGGTTTTGCTGTTATGATGGTATTAGATGTGGCTTTAGGATAAAAATGAATAAATGACATTTTTTTAAACTTCTCCCCATAAATTTATAATATGAAAAGGGGAGCAGAAAAAATGATTATTATAAAAGTATTTTCTTGGAAAAAAATGAAATCTATAGTCCTATCATTTCTCGTATTGATTATTTTATTGATGAGTATTTTTATTTATCAATGGTGTAATATGGAAGAGAAAGCTGTTTTTAACATGCTAAAAGAAGAAGTCACTTTAATTATTACCCCAGGCGATCCTTCTAATTTATATATCAACGATGAAAAATTAGGAGAACAAAAGGTAAATGCAAAAATCCCCTACATCATAAATGTGAAAGCCAATGACACTATTCATATTAAAATGGATCCTTTACACGCTAAGGATAATCAGACTTCTACGGAAAAGATATTGAGTTTTAAAGAAGGAAAATTATTGATTTCTGAAGAACAAGACTTTTGGGATAATATCAGCATAAATCAATGGCCAAATCAGGTATACCAATTATCCATTCATTTGACCACCAGGGCAAAAATTGAACTTTCAGGACAGGAAGTTTTGCTCGAAGAACAAGTGGCGGATTTAAATAATGATAATAATTTAGAAAAAGTTCAACTGATAAAACAAGGAAAATACTACTTTCTGAAGTTAAATGAAGGAAATAAAATAATTCTTAAGGATTATGAAGAAGAACAATCCCAATGGTTTATTAAGGATATCAATGGAGATGGAAAAGAAGAAATTATTATAAAGGGAGAGTTTGGGAACTCCCACCAGTATATAGAAATATTTCAATATCAAGATCAACAACTTAATAGGATTTTTTGGGCTTACGGAGATGATATTGCTTTATTTTCTAATGGCCAAATATTGGTAGGAAAAAGATTATTTGATACAGTAGATCACTATGGCAAAACCATCTATCAATGGGTAGAGAACAAATACAAGGAAGTGGAAAAGGTCACAAGCTGGTGGAAGGGAAGGCCCCAATGGCCTATGGAACCCCAAATGACAGTAAAAGCTTTTTTTCAGGCCTATGAATTGGGTTTAATCAAAGAAGCTCAGGGATATTTGCTGGAGGAAGATCAGAATCCTGAAGGTGTAGAAAGCATGATCCAAGAGGTAGAAGAAGGGTGGAATCAAATATCTTTACCTTCTTATTACTTCTTTGAAAGAAAAGATGTAGAAAATATAGTCTATTTATCTTTTTATTATCCTACAGAGATTCATCCAAGATATAATAAGGTAAAAGTATATGAATTTGAATTAGAAAAACAGGAAAATGAACAAGGACCTTGGAAGATAAGAAAAGTAGAAGAAATCAGAAATTATTCTGTAGAATAAAAGGCATCTTACTTAATGTACCGACCCCCAAAAGTTAGACCAAAAATCTAACGATTGGAGGTCGGTATTTTTATGGCTGTATACAGTTATGAGTTTAAAAAGAAAGTTGTAGATGCATATTTACGTGGCGAAGGAGGTTATAC
>NZ_JANKAS010000016.1 GCF_024622505.1 Irregularibacter muris | reverse complement strand
GATCAAACTCTTAAGTTAAGTTTGTTTATCCTAGCCAGAATCTTCTGGCTTGTTATTTGTTTCAAAAGAATTAAGGTTTTGCCCTTACTTCCTTACACTGTTCTATTTTCAAAGATCAATTTCTTTGCCGCCTTTTGCGACAGCTAGATTATTGTATCATTTTCTAGCTTCCTTGTCAACAACTTTTCAAAATCTTTTTTCATGCTTTTTTTCATTTGTCATTCTGAACCTAGTGAAGAATCTTTTTCTTAGGTTAAGATCCTTCGTCATTCTTCCTCAGGATGACAGTTAATTTCAAGTTGTTTTGTCCTCTGGTGACGACTCTTAATACTTTAACAGGTTTCTGCAAAGCTGTCAACAACTTTTTGAAATTATTTTCTGGGTATTCTCCCTTTTCTATTATGTCTACTTTTTTTTTATTTATGCAACTCTTTTTTGAATTTTTCAATAATCTTTTTTTCTAGTCTAGAAACGGTCATTTGGGATACTCCCAGTTTATCCGCAATCTGACTTTGGGTCTTCAGATCAAAGAATCTATCCTTGAGAACTTCTCTTTCCACTTCGTTGAGCTTGTCCATAGCTCTATCTAGGAAGTCTTTATTTTCTATACCCTCTATATTTTTATCTGCTTGACCTATCATATCAATTAGGGACAATTCTTTATCATCAGAATGAACCCTATAGGTCATATCTAAGGATCTAGGGGCATAGGCATAGCTACCCTCCATAGCCTCTATAACTTCTTCTTGGGTAATTTCAAGATGCTTTGCGATATCTTCTATAGTAGGAGTCCTAAGCAGCTGTTGTTGTAGATCTACTTTTGCTACATTTATTTTCTTAGAAAGGTTTTGTATCCTTCTAGGTACTCGAATAAGCCATTCTTTGTCTCTGAAATATTTCTTTATCTCTCCGATGATTGTCGGCGTAGCAAAGCTAGGGAATTCAAACCCTCTGGATAAATCAAATCGCTCTATGGCAAAAATCAAACCCATGCTGGCAACTTGAAAAATATCCTCATAATCTGTCCCCTTGTTAACATATTTTCTGGATAGAATTTCGGGAATATAGATATATCTTTCTATTAATTCATTTCTGATATGAACATCCTTAGTCTCGGCATATTTTTTGAAAAGTTCTCTCATATGCTTTTTATCGTCTAAAGTTTGTCTCCTATTTTTTGTCTTTTTATCATTCGTCATATTAGGCTTCCCCCAGGCTCTTACTCATTCTAATGCTTGTTCCACATTCTCTGCTTTCAATAAATTCTACTTCATCCATTAGAGATCTTATAATGAAAATACCCAATCCTCCTTCTCTAGGTTTTGACAAATCTGGTTGTTGCAATTTTTCATAATCAAAACCTTTACCCTTGTCGGTTACATCGATAACCAGCTTATTGTCACATATAAAAAACACAATATTGTAGTTTGAGTTACTATCACAACCATGTTTTAAGGCATTAGTACAGGCCTCAGCAATAGCAACCTTCAAGTCTTCTATATCTTCAATATTAAACCCCATACGATTAGCTATTCCTGATAGGGTCAATCTTGCTATGCTTACATACTCAGGGGCATTGGGTAGGGAAAGGGATACCCTATCTCTTACTTTTTCCGGTATATTTTTATTGCAATTTATTTGTTCCTGCATATCTACACTCCTCCTATTACTCTTCTACTATGAATATTTTATCCAACCCTGTGATCTTTAATAATTTTCTTACGTTTGGTTGAACGTTTGTAAGCACTAGCACTTTGTTATTTTCTATCATTCTACCTCTTATGCCAATAAGCGAGCCAAGACCTGTACTATCGATATATTTTAAGGTAGTACAATCCATCAGGATATCTGCCATATGTTGATCTAACAATTGATTTATTTTATCCTTTAAGTTATTTACGGTATATACATCAATTTCTCCTTCTAACTGCACCAGCCACTTTTTTTGTTGTTCATCATATTGATCTTGTATTTGTAATATCATTTTTCTTCCTCCCTTACCCTTAAACTTTCCTATAGATTATCCCCGAAATTTTGCTATCCATATCCGTTTTCTATTCTATTATATCCTATTTATTTTGCTTTCTCCTTTTTTAAAATACCTGCTACATTTTTTACCCCTTGCCCTAGATTGATTAATCCCATTATGGGCATGATGATATTGTCTCTGCTCATTTCAACAGTCTCTTCTACCATTTTAGTGGTATTATTCAAGGACTCCACAACTCCATTGATGTCCTCCATATCCTTTGCTATATCCTTAGTTATGGTAGCTGCATTTTCGCTAACCGCGGCTAATTCCTTCGTGATAACGGCTACACTCTGGGAACTACTGTGTACTAAGGTTCTTACTTGATCCAAGGTACGATTTAATCCCTGGAGTACATTGATTAGATAAACAGTTAAAATAATGAAGCATATTGCCACGATAAACACTGCCACCTGCCATAATTCTACTAACATGTTTTCCCTCCTTATTCTTAAAGAAAACCAAAAACTAGGCTAACCAAGCTTTTGTCTTTGGTTTAAGTGGATGATGTCCACTTTCTTTTATATATTTCTTCCTTAGTAAAAGTGTATCCCCGGTGGATTATTCTTCCTCTTCTATTTCCTCTTTATCTTCTTGGATTTCTTCTTTTATTTCTTCTTCAATTTCTTCGATTTCTTCCTCTATGGTATCTTGGGCTGCCGCTGCCTTTTCTTTAATATCTTCCCATTTTTCATAGGCCTTTGTCTTGGTCCCTTCAACCTTTTCCTTTATTTTATCGGCGCTTTTCTCTATTTTGTTTTGCACATATTCTTTATGGTCTGATACCGTATCCATGATATCTTCGCCATATTCTTTGATATTTTCCTGAAACTCTAAACCTTTATCCTGAATTATCTTCCTTGTCTCTTTACCAGATTGAGGTGCCAATAATACTCCTAGTACCCCTCCTGCTAGACTGCCAAAGAACATTCCTTTCCAAAAGTTATTTTTTTCTTGATTTGACATAAACCCCATCTCCTTTTTTAAAAATTCTTATGTATTTCAATATTACCCCTTATGCTCATTATAAAACAAAAAACAATAAAAGCCTATCTCTAGGGATAGGCTTTTATTGTTTACTCTTCGCCGAACTTACTTTCCACTAGTTCTGCCAGTTTTTCTACTGCTTCCCCTTCATCTGGACCTTTGGCTTCTATAATAATTTCAGTTCCTTGTGAAATACCTGCAGCCATAATTCCCATAATACTCTTTGCATTAATTCTGTTTCCATCCTTAATGACAAAAATATCTGATTTAAATTTACTTGCTGTTTGAATAAACATGGAAGCTGGTCTTGCATGTAATCCTGTGGCATTTTGAACAGTTACTGATTTTTGCATATTTATTCCTCCCTACATTATTGTTATATTTAATTTATTTAATTTTTCGTTAACCATATCTCTTATTTCTTCTGGAGTGGCTAGGGAAAGGGCTTCATTGGCTATCTCCTTAGCTTCTTCCAAAGTAATATTGCGAATTATTTTTTTGATTTGAGGAATAGTCAAAGCACTCATGCTAAATTCATCTAGACCCAAACCTAAGAGAATTAAAGTATTGATAGGATCTCCTGCCATTTCTCCGCACATCCCTGTAAAAATTCCTCTTTGGTGGGATGCATCGATTACATTTTTCACCAATCTCAGTATGGCAGGATGAAGGGGCTCATATAGATAGGAAACCTTCTCATTCATTCTATCTACTGCAATAGTATATTGGCATAAATCATTGGTTCCTATACTAAAGAAATCAACTTCTCTAGCAATAATATCTGCTGAAACAGCTGCCGATGGAATTTCCACCATAATACCTATTTTGATATCCTTATCAAAGGGGATATTTTCTGCCTCTAGTTCTCTCTTGGCTTCCTCTACTATTGTCTTTGCTTCTCTTACTTCCTGTACTCCTGAAATCATCGGAAACATAATAAGAGCCTGGCCATAGGTACTTGCTCTCAATATCGCTCTTAATTGCGTCTTAAACATGTCCTTTAATTCAAGGCATATACGAATTGCTCGCCACCCTAAGAAGGGGTTCATTTCTTCAGGTAAGTTTAAATAGGGTAGTTTTTTGTCTCCACCTATATCCAGGGTTCTAATAATAACAGGCTTACCTTCCATTCCCTGCAATACTTCTTTATAGGCTACAAATTGCTCCTCTTCGGTGGGCATATTCTCTCTGTCCATATATAAAAACTCTGTTCTATATAGACCAATACCTTGTCCTCCATTGTTTAAGACACCTTCCACATCTTGAGGTGTGCCAATATTTCCTGCTACTTCTACCTCATGTCCATCTAAGGTTTTAGCTGGCAGTTCTTTTAATTCTTCCAATTCTTTTCTATAGGATTGATATTCTCTTTTTTTATGTTCATATTTTTCTAAAAGTTCTTCAGAAGGATTGATCAGCACTTCTCCTGATAAACCGTCTAATATAATGATATCTCCATCTTTAACTTGGGATGTAATATCTCCCAACCCTAGTACTGCTGGTATTTCCAAACTTCTTGCCATAATGGCTGTATGGGATGTACGTCCTCCTATATCTGTTCCAAATGCCAACACTCTATCCTTATCCATTTGGGCTGTATCCGAAGGAGTTAAATCATAGGCTAATATAATGGCATCCTCATCCATGGAGCTTAAATCTCCTGATTGTATCCCTAAAATATTTTTAATGATTCTCGTCCCTACATCCTTAACATCTGCTGCTCTTTCCTTTAGATATTCGTCATCCATACTTTCGAAAATACTCACAAATTGGTTCATAATTTTCTGGGTAGCAAAGGCGGCATTATCTAGATTATTTTCTATATCCAGTTTAACCTGCCCTACAAATTCCGGATCTTCCAATACCATAAGATGGGCACTAAAAATTTCTGCTTCTGATTCTCCTAATTCTTTAACTGCTTTTTCTTTAATGGCTTCCAATTGCTTTCTGGACTTATCAATGGCTTTTTCTAGTTTTTCTACCTCTGCTCCTTGATCAGCAGATTGTATTTTTTTAGAGCTCACTTCAATTTCCTGATGCTTTAATACCAAAGCCTTTCCAATAGCAATTCCTGGAGATGCACCAATTCCAATCATTTTATTTCCCCCTTCATCCATATGATTTTTATGAGTAGAACAAAAATGATAAATAAAAACACAATTGTAGAATAGAAAATTTGTAATAATTGTCTAAAAACACTTAACTTTTTTTATGATATCATACCCTATATTTTTTTGCTAATTGTAAATGTTTTCAATTTTCAAAAGAAATATTTTTCTTCATAATTTTTCTTATGTAGAAGCAGATTAAAGGAAAATCATAAATATAGGATTATTGTTTTTATTCTATGCTTGTTTTATTCTTCCTATGAAATTTTTATCCTATGAAGATGAGAAAGAATGGTCTTACCAACAAAAAAAGAGCTGTCGCACTAAATAATTAGTGCTCAGCGTCTTTTTTCGTGGATTTATTCTATGCTTCTCCACATCTAAGAAGTAGTTCGTTCCATCTTCTATCTACTTCTGCTTGGAAGTCTTCTAAAAGATCTTTGTTTTCTGGTTTTAAAAGATGCTTGAATCTTCCTTGAATCTTTAAGAAATCTTCAATAGGTCTTTTATTTTTTGGTTTGTAGTTTAATTTCCACTCTCCATCAATAACTTCAAATAATGGCCAGTAGCAAGTTTCCACTGCTAATTTGGAAATTTCCATTAATTTTGGTGTATCATATCTCCATCCTCTAGGACAGGGAGCCAAAACATTTAAGAAAGCTGCTCCTTCAGTATAGATAGCTTTTTCAGATTTTTCATAAAGATCTTTAAAGTTACCGATTAAAGCAGATTGCCCTACATATGGAATATTGTGGGCTGCCATAATTTGTGTTAAGTCTTTTCTAGATTGTTGTTTCCCTTTTATTACTTTACCAGCTGGAGAAGTAGTAGTATCTGCATACTTTGGAGTTGCAGAGGATCTTTGAATACCTGTATTCATATATGCTCCATTATCATAGCATACATATACCATATCATGTCCTCTTTCCATAGCTCCTGATAGGGATTGGAAACCGATATCGTAGGTTCCACCATCTCCACCAAAAGTAATGAATTTGGTATCTCCTTCTATTTTTCCCTTTCTTTTCATTGCTTTATAAGCTGCTTCGGCTCCAGATACTGTTGCACCGGCATTTTCAAAAGCACTATGAATAAAGGAATCTTTCCAGGCTGTATAAGGATAAATAAAGGTAGATACCTCTAAACATCCTGTTGCAGATCCTACAACGGCATGATCTTCTGGTTTTAATGCTCTAAGCACTGTTCTTACTACAGGAGGAGCACCACAACCAGCACACATTCTATGTCCACCAGTTAATCGTTCTGGTTTACTCATCACTTCTTTTAATTTATATGCCACTTACGCCACCTCCTACTTTTTTAATCCTAAATAGTTGTAAACCTCATCTACTTGACCGGATTTTTCAATTTCCATTAAGTTCTCATATACAACCTTGATATCATCAGTTCTAACATCTCTTCCGCCAAGGCCATAGATGTAGCTAATTACTTTAACATCATTTGCAAAATCATACATTGCACTTCTAACTTCGTTAAATACAGGACCACCATTGGTTCCAAACATTTCAGATTTGTCCATAACAGCTACTGCTTTTTTCCCCTTAAGAGCTTCAGCAATTTCCTTAGCTGGGAATGGTCTGAACATTCTTATTTTTAAGAGACCTGCTTTTACGCCTTCTTTTCTTAACTCATCTACAACAGCCTTTGCGGTACCAGCAGTAGAGTTAAGAATAACAATAGCAACATCAGCATCATCTAATTTATATTCTTCAAAGAAACCATATTTTCTTCCAGTCATTGCTTCAAATTCTTTAGCAACCTCTAGAATAACTTCTTTAGCATTTTCACATGCCACTGCTTGTTGATATTTATGTTCGAAATAATATGGAGGCATATCCAAAGGACCAGCAGCCATTGGATTTTCTCTGTTTAAAAGGTAATTTTCTGGGGTATATTCTCCTACAAAATCCTTTACCTTATCGTCTTCAATTAATTCAATATTTTCAATGGCATGGCTAGTGATGAAACCATCTTGACATACCATAACCGGTAATTGAACATCTAAATGTTCTGCAATTCTGAAGGCTTGGATTGTATTATCATAAGCCTCTTGGTTCGTTT
Source organism: Irregularibacter muris (assembly GCF_024622505.1). Taxonomy (NCBI): domain Bacteria; kingdom Bacillati; phylum Bacillota; class Clostridia; order Eubacteriales; family Eubacteriaceae; genus Irregularibacter; species Irregularibacter muris. The sequence goes on along the minus strand of NZ_JANKAS010000016.1, from coordinate 51,453 downwards.
CTGAATATAATTGAATCCAGCCAGAATCTCTTGCTCCCATAGTATCACTATGATCGTTATGAATATTGATTGGGCCAGATAATGCTCTATTTACAGCACCTAAAATAATAGGTAATCTATTGGAAGCCGCAATATATAGCATTTCCCACATTAGGGCTAGTCCGTTGGCAGAAGTTGCTGTACAAGTTCTAGCACCTGCTGTAGCGGCACCAATACAAGCACTCATAGCACTATGCTCACTTTCAACAGCAACAAATTCAGTATCTACAGTTCCATTGGCAACAAATTGTGAAAAATATTGAGGAATTTCAGTAGATGGTGTAATGGGGAATGCTGCCATTACATCAGGATTAACTTGTTTCATAGCAATTGCTACTGCTTCATTACCACTTAATCTTTCTCGAATACCCATTTACTTAACCTCCTCGCTTCCTTCTTCTACGAATTTAATTGCTTCAAAAGGACAAACGGCTACACAAACTCCACAGCCTTTGCAATGATCGTAGTCGAAATCTAATCTTTTTCCATCTTTTACAGGAATTGAGCTATCAGGACAGGTTGGAGGACAAAGCATACATTGTTTACACTTTTCTTCCACCCAAATAGGCTTCATAGATCTCCAGTCCCCTGTATTAAAATCATGAGCACTACCTGCTTTATAAATATTACCCCCAGGAGTTAACTCTTCCCAAGTAGCATCTGCATTAAAATTATATTGTTTCTTACTCAAGGCCTTTCACCTCCTGCATAGCTTTCTCTAAAGCTTGCATATTTCCTTGGATAACTTCAGGCTTAGTAGCAAATTTATGAGCAAAAGAATTTTTCATTGATTCCAAGAATGTATCTTCTCCCATAATACCAGAAATCTTCACAACAGCACCAAGCATTGGAGTGTTGGGGAAATATCTACCTAGAGTTGCCATAGACACCTCTCTTGCATCTATGGTATATACCTTACCTTTGTAACCTTTAAGTAATGGTCTTAATTCTTCTGGAGTCTTATGTGTATTAATGATAATACCTCCATCTTCCTTTAGACCCGCTGCAACATCTACTGCCTTTAATAATGTTTCATCCACTACTACTACATAATCTGGTTTGTATATATTGCTGTGAATGGTAATCCTATCATCACTAATTCTGTTATAAGCAGTAATTGGAGCTCCCATTCTCTCTGGACCATATTCAGGAAATCCCTGGATATACTTTCCAGTGTCGAAAGCTGCATCGGCTAATAGCAATGAAGCAGTTTTCGCTCCTTGTCCTCCTCGGCCATGCCAACGGATTTCAACCATCTTACCCATATACTCTCCTCCCTCCATAAATATAAAGAATATTTTTTTACTTTACTTTGCTTTGCATTCTATATTCTAAACTATCGGAATATAGAATGCAAAAATATTTTATAATATTTTTACAGCTTATCCTATTAGGTTTTGTTGTATTATAACAGCTTCATCTTTTGCTGCGTGTATTATAACATATTATCTCTTCGAGGTATAACAGTTTCTCAATTTATTGATATGTAACACTTTCAGCTGTGAAACATGTTTCCTCAAGAAAAGTATAACAGAATATTATTCCTTATGTCAATATATTGTATACAACTTTTCCAATCTCTAAAAACCCTCAAAAAAATAAAAAAAGCGGCTAAGACCCCTCTAGTAATCTAGGACAGATTTATCCCTTATTCCCAAGACCAACTTTCCTATACAAAAATAAAACTCAACCCTATAAAAGTTGAGTTTTTATAATATATTTTTCAGAATAATCATTAATACAATGCCGGGTACTCCTAAAAATCCAGCTACTAAAACAGTTATGGGATTCACAGCCATGTAGAAATCAAAATATCCTCCCACCATATTTATCAAAAATAGCATGATTCCCCCAAGTATGCCATTAAATAGCAAAACCCCTAGCCATTTTAATGGTTTAGAAAAAAGCTTATAAAGTATATAGCCTGTAATATATAAAAGTACTAGTGCAAAACCATAGGCAATTAAAACTTCTATTTCTATTCCCAATATTCTCACCCCATTATTTACGCATTGTCCTATTAATCATCTTATTAACTTAGGGCAAGTTTTATGTATATTTTTATGCCTCCGCTCGAATTCCTTTTCTCTTTGCTTCTTTTAATAAATAGATATAAAAAGTTCTCGTAGCTTCTATACGATAAATAGCCAATTCTATTAAATCTGGATCAGTGACTTCTTCAAAATAATTTAGAGCATCCTTCCAATCTTCTTTGGCCTTATTAACTAAGATTACAAATTCTTTGGTCTTTTGTTTCTTTTTAGCCTCTTCTATTTCTTCTGGAGTTTGTCTTGTCCACAGCTTAGAAAGTTCTTGCCACCATTGCTTTAAAAAATCCATGCCTTCTCTTTCTTTAAGTTGTTCCATAGCTTTCATCTTATACCCTACCCCTTTCCTTATCCTTATTATAATTTTGGACAAAAAAAGGGGGAAATATACCATAATTTGTACTCTTATTCTTTTTCTATAGATTTTTTAAATATTTTGTAATTAGTTGATCTAGTTTTTGGCTTAATTCTAGAGTTTCTTGATTACTTATTCCCTTATCATTTGCTAAAGTTTTTTTATTGAGCTCATCCCTTAGGTCTTCTATCTCCTGCCTCATTTTTTTTAACCCATGATTGTCTATCTGTTTATCTTTGTTTTTGACTTGATGTTTTTTTCTTCTATCCCTATTCACTGGTATCTTGACTCCTCCAACTTATTGATTGTCTCCCTATGCCTATCTATATAGATCCATTTTCTCCCTTATAGTATTCATTGTATAAATATTTTTATACGAGCAAACCATAGATTAGGGCAGAATTGCCCACTTTCTTTAAATCTTCTTTGTAAAATCCAAAAAAACAAAACTCCTACAGACATAAATATAATATTGCCTGTGGGAGTCATTAGCATAAAGGAGTTTAGGTGAACTTCACCAACCTCTTTACATTATAGTCAGATTATCCTATTTGTCAAAAATAATATCAAATTATTTATATTTTCTATCGGACCTTTATTCCTATTCCCTTCTTAAATAATAGAATAGAAGTCACAAAGGTCACCACTAAAAATATAGCCGCTGAACTACCTTGGGCTATAATACTGCCTTCATTAAATCCTAGATAGGCATATCTTGTGATGCTCACCAAAGGATAGATAGGATTTAGAAGGCCTAGGTAAGCTAAAATTCCTGAAAGCTTAGATATTTCAAAAAATACGCCTCCCAAATAGGATAGGGGAGTGATGACAATGGCTAAAATAAAGTTCATCTTTTCAAAATTATCCAATAATAATCCAAAAATCAATCCTAGAGAAGAAAATATAAAGGAAGTAAGAATAATCGAGAAAAAGAAAAGGAATGGCTTTTCTATATAAAACCCTACAAAAGGTAGAGTTGCCACATAGGTCAAAATCCCTACTAAAATACCCCTAAAGGTCCCTCCTAAGATAAAGGCCATGGATTTTTCCATATCCGATATGGGATAACTATTGATTTCTTGAATGGTCCCTTGGAATTTCTGTTGTACCAAGGAAAAAGAAGGATTTTGATAGGCTGCCATAAGTGCTCCCATGGTTACCAAACCGGGCACTAAAAAATGTAGATAATTCACCCCTTCTAGTCCTACCTCCCTAGTCTTTAACATCCCTCCAAAGACTGCCAAATACAAGAGATTGGATAAAAGTGGTGCTAAAATGGTTTGAACAAACACCTTGAAAAAACGATGAATTTCTCTATATAAAAGGGTTCTAAAACCCAAGGAATTATAAAATATTTTCATGATTATCCCCCCTGTCGTGTCTGATTAGATTTAGGTAAATATCCTCTAATTTGGGCTTGTTTACCGTTACATCTATAAAGTTCAGTCCTTGATCACTTACCATTTTCATCAGTCTCGATAAACCATTCTTTTCCACCTTTAGGCAAAGTCTTCTATCTCCCTGAATCCTAGGGCTGAACTCTTTTAGAAATTCTATTTCCTGGTGAGGGATATCATAGTCAAATTCAAAGTCTACAGTAACATGCTGGGAAAAGACCTTCATGAGTTCTTCCTTTGGTTGGTCTGCTATGATTTCTCCTTGGTCGATGACGACGATTCTTTTACATAGCTTTTCTGCCTCTTCTATATAATGGGTAGTCAAAATAATGGTGGTACCTTCCTCATGAAGTTTGTTTAAAAACTTATACATAACCTGGCGTAGTTCTATATCTACTCCTGCAGTAGGCTCATCTAAAATAAGAAGTTGAGGTTTATGAATGAGGGCCTTGGCAATTAAAAATCTTCTTTTCATTCCTCCAGATAATTCCCTCATAGTGACCTTTCTTTTATCCTGCAAAGATAGGGCCGTTAAGAGCTCATCTATATATTCCTCATTATTTTTTATTCCAAAATAACCTGATTGTTTTTGTAACATATCTTCTAAGGTAAAACTATAGTCACTGCCTATCTCCTGGGGTACAATACTGAGAATTTTTTTAATTTCTAGGGGATTTTTGTCTAAATCATAGTCTCCAATAATTACAGTTCCTGTACTTTTATGCACATTTCCTCCCAGGATATTGATGAGGGTAGTTTTTCCTGCTCCATTTTGTCCTAATAAAGCAGTGAATTCTCCTTTTTGAATATTTAAATGGATATCCTTTAAAGCCTTTTTATTTCCTCTTTTATAAGTCTTTGAAACATTGTTTATTTTCAGCATTGATTGGTTCATTCCTTTCTTTCATACCCACTACCTAGAGTAGATGACTGGGACAGTTCTGTCGACTGAAATTTTTCAATAAATCTTATCATAATGAAGGTGATTTCCTCCATGGAATATAAATATTGATTTAAAGCTATTCTATTTTTTAGCTGTCGATGGGTTGTAGGCAGTGGAGCTTCATAAAAATGTTGCTTAATTGCATCTAGGGCCTTAAGCTGTATTTCATAGGAGTCCAATATCCTAGTATTCATAAAAAATTCTTCGGTAAAATATTTTAACATCATGACCTCTGATTTCTTAAGAAATTCCGGAAGTAAGAGTTTTTGCATAGATCGAATAATATAATATTGCTGGGAACGCATGATAAAATACTCCACATAATAGTTATTATGCTGTAGGTAATAACTATTCATATAATCATAGGCTCTTTTTTTCCCTGCGGAAATAATTTCTTTTAACTCCCTTAATTGCTCTTCTATCCTTTCATAATTACACTCATTAATTAAACATAAACTCATGTTGGAGAAAATAGAGCTAAGATGTTTTTCTAGCTGTTTTTGATAGTCTTTAATTTCCTTTTCTATATTAACATTATAGGCATTAAAAACAAGGGCTACAGTAATCCCTAATAACATCAAAAGAAATTCATTTAAAATTATAGCTGCTGATATCTGTTTTAGGGAATAGACATGCAATACCAACACCACATTAAGCACAATAGCAATCATGGTATCAAATTTTGACATCATTATAGTAAAAATAAATAGATAGATGCCAAATACAGTGATGGAAAATCCAAATAAGGAAAATAATAGGCAAGACAGTGCCAAGGAAAGGATAGCTGCCAATAAACGAGTCCCTGCAATTTTAAGGGACTGTTTTTTTGTATCCAACATACTTACCAGCACAATGGTGCCCACCGAAGTATAAAATTCCATATGTAAAGCCTTAGCAATCAATATCGCCACAATCATTCCCGAGGTAATTTTTATACCTCTGATCACATGTTCCTTCATCTACAACATCCTTTTTCTTTTTAAATCCCTTTATATTATAATCGAATCACTATTCCTGGACACCTGCATATATGAGGCTGCCCGAAGAAATAAAATGTAATAACTTCGCTCTTTTGATCGGTAAAATATGCGTGGTGGGAGTATACCACAATCTTATTTATACCCCTTTTAGGAATAAAAATAACATGCCAAAGCATTATATCATATTCTCCAGCAAAAAAGCCTAAAATGCACTATAATCATAGGCTTTAGGCTATTGTTATCCTTCTAGGCTTGCTATATTTTATTGTATGAAAAAATTTGGGATAGGTTTACAAATACTTATTCTTTTTATTTCTACTTCCGCTTTTTATGGTATCAAAGGGTTAATCCTTCTTCATTTCTTCAATAGGAAAGGTCACTTGCCAGTTTCCCTTTGTAAGCAATCCACTGGTTATAAAGTTTCCATAAAGAGAATATTGATCCATTTCTGACTGGGGAATATCAAATACATAGTCTACATAATCTACTCTATTGTCTCCATTAGAATTGTCCGTAAAATGAACACTATAATCATATAGGATTTCATTTCCCTGCTTATCCCTTAGGAAAAAATGTCCATGATTGTCCTTCCTCAAGTTATCCACAACAGAGGTTTGAATGTGAAGCTTCCCATTGATATATCCAAGGCCTGTAAGATCAATACCCTCAATGGGAAAATCCATTGGACGGGATGGGATGAGAACTTCAGGGGCAGTTGCATCCTTTGAAAAATCTTCTACCTCCTTGTCCCCACTAAAGCCATTTATAGAAACTTGATTTGTGGATGGCCTATGATCAACATTTTTTAGGTCTACTTCAATGGGTACATTATTATACACCTGTTTATCACTTAAAAACTCCCGAACTGAAAAGGTTATTTTGTCCCCTACAATCTTTTGTTTTTTCCACTCTGTTATGGTGATAAGAAAAGTTGCTGTTTTGGTTGATTCATCATAGCCCACAAAACTGCAGCTTGCCGAACTATCAAAGGGACGATGAATGGAATAACTGTCATAAAGATCTGTAGTTTCATCAATACGTCCTCCTATAAGGTCTTGCATAGTAATATATATTTCAATTGTATTGTCTTTGGTATAGGCTGACACAACTTCCATTTTAATCCTATTATCTTCAGTAGATTTTTGTATAGGCATAAAAAATTGGGCAGTTGAGGGAGAAATCAAATGCATTAACTCGTAAACAGCTGGAATATTTGCCGCAAGTACAGGGGTGGATGTTAAAACAATGATCATCAAAGTTACTGCAATAATCATAGGCTTAGGAAATAACATTTTCACTTTGTTTTTTCCCCTTTTCTTTCCTTCCTTGGAGTGCATCACTCTATTTATAAGCTCTTGATCAGGAAAAATTTGCTCATTCATGCTGTGGTATTTTTCTTTAAACATTATAATCCTCCTTTAAAATTTCCTTTAGTTTATACCTTGCTCGGGTAAGCTGGGTTCTAATGGTAGATGGTTTTTGATCTAAAATTTCACTGATTTTTTGGATACTCAAGTCCTCATAATAAAATAGGTGTATTACCCTTCTATACTTCATAGGCAGTTTCCCAAGCTCATAATAAAGATTATTTTCTTCCTCCATTTCAAAAGAAATGGTTTCCTCTAAGGCTATTGACTTTTTTCTCCAGGACAACGCCCACATTTTTTTACAACAGTTTACCGTAACCCGAATCAGCCAAGCTTTTCTATGTTCCTCTGTCTCAAAACAGGGTTTCTTTCGGATATATCGTAAAAAAACTTCCTGATAAATATCATCTGCATCACTTTTATTTCTTGTTTGGGAAAAAGCTAATCTATACACCATATTGGAATATGCTTTAATCGTTGTTTCTAGGCTATCGTCCCATTGTTTCATAAGCTCCATCCTCCCTTCACTATGAATACCCTTGGGCAACTCAAAAAGCTACAAAAACTTTAAAATATAAAAATTTCATCCTATATCTATTCTCATATTTCATCTTGGTCAGAATAAAGAAGGTAAATGACCAAACCTATATGATTAAAAAGGAGGTGTCTCAGAATAATTTCTGAGGCACCTCTAATTTTTAGTCAATTTTAATTTTTTCTATGTTTTCACAAGTAATGGTAATGACTTGCAATCCCTTAACGCTCTCCAACCTCCTGTTACACCAATAAAAACCATCTCCGCAACTATTGCAATAGCTACCAACAGTGGGATTTTGATAATTTCTAGTAGACTAACACTTGATCCGCCTCTACTTTCTGTAAGAACCTGTACAGTTGAATAAGCAAAATTTGGAAGATAGCTGATTTTCTAAAACTCATTTTATTCCTATCTCTAGACCCTTCCAATGCCTTCTAAATCAAAATAAACATTTCTTATCTTGAATGGGGAAGGGTTGGTATATTGTAACTTAATCTTTTCAAAATCACTTATTCTCCTAGAATGATAGTAAGGCTTATCAAATCTTAACCTTTCATCTCTGATCCAGTCTGGAACTTTCATATCATGGATTTGTAAATAATAATCTATTAAGGCTGATATTTTGGTTAGATATTTTATTTCCTTCCCCCTACATAATTCTAGATCTATGGGATCATGTAGACTATTTATAAATTCTATATTCTTTGATATTAATAATTCTAACAGCTGATTTAAGCTCGTATCCTCATCAGGATATTCATATAATTCTTTTAAATATTTATTTCCAATCATAGCCTAAATCCTCTCCTAAATATTCAATGAATTTTCTTTGTCTTTCTCCTATAAGAGTAAGATATATATATCCTGAGCATATATCCAATAATTTTTCTTTAGTTGTAATATTTAAATCTTTACACAATATATATGCATCTACAAAGTCTTTGGCTGGCTCCGGTCTTGCAGCTAACACCTTCATAGCTAATAATTGTTCAGCCTTGGGTTTTAATATCTTCAAGTTAGAATATACCCTATAAGTTTCTTTGTCTTCTTTTAAAATTGATTTTAGTGGTTCTTTAATTTCTTCATTGATCCATCCATCTGTAAGGTTAAAAGCAAATTTAGTAAGCTCCAATATATTATCCAATAACTTGAAATTAGTTTCAGAAAATACACAATCTATATCTCTAGTAGCTGGGCGATTATCATAAACCATGGTCATAATAGAACCATCATAAATTGTGATCTCTAGTTGCATTTGATTTTCCCTAAGTCTTTCATTTAAATAGTCAAATATTTGTAATAGCTTTTCTTTATTCATTAAACCAATATCTTTAAACTTGTTCATCTTACCCCTCCTAATGATAGAGTTGATGATTACTATAATTATATCATATAAACAGATCTCTTCTGCCATATTCCTCTGCCTCTTCCAAGAAATCTGAGCAGATGATGGACATTTCAAGAGCTTCCATCATCATCGCTACCTGATCCACTCTTCGAATGACCAGTTCAATCTTAAACGCCTAATATAATACAAATAGTGCTTCAACATAAGGATCTTTCTAGGAGCCATTGGCATTACGCAATTGGGGTAACCTCATCCTCTTGTTCTTTGTGAGCTGTTTGCGCCTCTGCTATAACATCAACCTTTTTATACAACTGTATGAACAGGGAGACTCTTCTTATAAACTATCTACATACTCTTTGGCTTCCTTCAGCCCCATTCCTGTAGCTTCTCTTAATTTTTTAATTGCTCTAACTTTCTTGTTTTTCTTGTGGAGTTCTATTAACTCCTCTTTTAATTTCTCATCTATGTATATACCCGTGGACTGGGGCAATCCAAGATGCTCTATAATTCTATCTAGCTTTGATTTTATCTGTTTTTGATTCTCTTGTATCTCATTTATATTTGTACTAAAGATAACGAATAAAAAAATAACTAAAACTATAGATATGTATTCCATAGGGGAACCTCCTTAAGGGTTTATTATTGCGAGCTACTAATATGAAACGAAGTAGATGTAGGCATATGTTCTTAATCATCCTTCCTATTTCTAATTATCATATTAATATATTTTTCATTATTTCATCATTTTTTATAAATTTCCCTTAAATACCATTATACCAACTATAATCTTATAAATAAAATTCTTCAATACTCCACCCCTTAAGCTCTCTATCAAACCCTCTATTTCTCGGCCTTCAATTTTTTATTAGAAAACACTTTTCCCTTCTAGATTGCAATGATTATCATCTTTTATATGATATCTAAGTATTTTTTAAAATCTTCTTTGATTCTAAAGTCAAAATTTTTAATACAGTTGTATAACTTAATATGTAATTCTTGAATACAATCAGGATCAACTTCCCCATTAATATAACTATTTTTATATGTTAATGGTTCAAATTTATCTATAATTTCTTTTATAGCTTCTTCATCATCCTTCTTTGCCAATTCATAAAGTTCTTTTAAATCATAATTACTCATCATAATTACTTCCCTTCACATCATCCTTTTGTCGAATAACTAGCTCCATAAGATTGATAATCGTTGTATTTAACTGATCTAATTTCTTTTCAACTCTTGTTAGTAAAAAAGAAGTAACTAAAATCGGGAATGCTATATTACCTGAAAGATTACTAAATAGCTCTTCCATTTATTTCACCTCCTAGGTAAGTTCTTATTCTTTTTAAACCCGCAAGCTTAACCTTATTGACAGATTGCTTAGATACATTTAATTCTCGGGCAATTTGTTTTTCTTCTTTTTCTTCAATATAGTGCATGAATAATACTAATTTTTGTTTGTTAGTCGTATTTTCTATTGCATTAGCCAGCTCTTTGTTTGCTACCATATCTTTAAAATCCATACCCTTAGACATTTCGTCTAAGGGATCTATTGAATCATCCCTTATCATATTTATTTTTTCTTCATTAAAATCCTCGTCGATTACATTCAATGTACATAATTCCCTCTCCGATAATTTTTTTCGTTTTCTTTTAATTTCTAAGGCCTTAAATCTTAAAGATTTTTCTATATAACTAATAAAATAAATTCTAAATACATAATTATGAAATTCCTCATATAACCGATTAATATCATACTGGTTACCATATGTTTTTGCTTTAAAATAAAGTTCGCTATTCCTGTTGTTTTCATTTAAGAACTTTCTTACTAAGTTATGCATACTTATCCCTCCTGTTAATATCCAGTGTCAAAATTATACCACAATCACCGAACTTATGTTCGTTTAAAAAGTAAAAAAATATACTTTTTTCTCTAATTACTTCCTTTAATATATAAGAAGATTTTTATAGAAAGGTTGACAACCTTTCTATAAAAATATATTCCAATACCGTCCAATTGGATTTTAAAAAAGAAACATAGGAAATATATAAAACTCTTATTTCCTATGTTTCTATATTTTATAAACTTTAATAAGTTATTATCAATCCAAGACTTGTAATTATGCCTTTGGTAAAATACAATCTATCCCCAAATATATGTTCACATATAGAATTACAATCTATCTTGAAATTCTTAGTCTTTTACGAGCATCTATAGGTACAACATCTTTACTTAATCAATCCAATTAACTATAATCCTAAAATTTAACCTTGGTTGTGTCCATATTTTCAGAAACAATATTTTTAAATAAGTCAATGTCTTCCTCTGAATCAAAGAATCTTGTAGGTATGACGATGGCTTTCATTGTAGTTACATATAGTATGAACATATCCCTCACTAGAATTGCTTTTTGAATTTCTCCCCATCTAAAAAGGGCATCTGAACTTTCACATTTTAGTCTTATACCTTCTTCACTAGAAATATAAGTCATTTCTCCCTTAATACTGGGTTCGCTTTTGTACTCTTTCACAGCAAATCTCATGTTAACTATTCTTATGGCAGAGATAAGCAAAACTGAAGTAATTATTGAAAAAAGAATAGAAAAAATAATAACTGAATGAAAATTATCCATCATTAAGACATAAAAGATTATAAAGAATAAAAAAAGAAAAGAAAAGAAAGCAATCATTTCCCGTTTTCTCATATGATACTTGTTATATCTTTTAAACTCCTCAAAATTTACTATTCCTTTTGCTAAAACTTCTTGATTCATATTTTAAAATCTTCCCTTCTTTGGCTTCATATTATTCTACATATGTACAATAAGCCGATATTTAAATTATATCATATTTCCTTTATTACCATATATTTTTCAACTTGAAACAATAATTGATTTTTGAATATTTATTATTTCTAGTTTCCATAAGTGTTCTATTTTGCTAAATATTTAATATGATTAGCAAGACGTTCGCTATCAACATGGATTTCTATCAGTATATCAGTCACTTTTAAATCTTACTTTTTACTAATATACTGATAAGGCCAGGGATATTGATTCTTTTTATAGATGATATAACAATTAGGATTAATACTTCTGTCATAAACCCAGTTAGAAATTTCATATGGAATATCATAAAACGTACAAAGTGAATTTTTCCCTACATATACCTCATGTCGGCTGTATTATCTCTTCTGAAGTAGTTGCGTTAAACACATCATCTGCGTAGAGATGGGTCTCAACTATGAATCATTAGAAACATTTATACAATATATTTACATAGTTTAAAAATAAAGATAAAAAATATCTTCATATGAAAAATTAGGATAAATGTATTCATTTATCCCAATTTTAAATCATTTTTAATTATTTTATGGTCTCACAAAGAGTGGTATTAGTTTGCAAGCATTTAACGCTCCCCACCCCCCTGTCATTCCTACAAAAACTACCCCAGCAACTATTGCAATAGCTGATACAACCACTGCGGTTTTGATAATTTCTGGTAAAATCTCACCTGACCCGTCTCTACTTCCTGTAGGAACCATTACAGTTGAATAAGCAAAATCTAGTGGATTTCTATAAATATTATATATGAATCTTTGATATACTGTGGTATCCCCTATTGGTAAAGCTGCTTCCATTATTACCTCTAAAAAATCAAGTTTATTTTGCACACTATATTTCACAATCCTATCTATATCTTGAGTAGCTTTCAATCGATTTATAGGCATTTGTAAATTCATTCCGGGCCCAAAAACAACTCCGGTCGATCCCAGTTTATCCAAAAAACTAACTTCTATTTCATTTGATGTTAATGATAAATTTAAAACTTCTTGTTTAGCTGGAATTGGAAATGTTGTTGTTGCTGATAATTCCACTTGCAGAGTAACTTTTGGCCTAATCGAAATTAATTGAACAGGACTCTTTGTATTAAATGTCTCTACATCAACGCCAAGCCCTTTAAATAAACCATTCCGACTAGCATATCGAATAATCTCTTTTGTTGCATCAGGTAGCTCTACATTTGCACCTATAATTTGAGAGGCTAGTGAAGATACAAATTCATTTTGTCCGGAATTTAATTTACTTGCATCACTTGAATTCGTTATAAATGCTGTTTCTGTTAGTATTGCAGGCATATTGCTTAACCTAAGCACAGCAAAATTAGCTTCTTTATGTCCTCTATTTCTTAAACCTAAACTTTTAGCCATATCATTAGAAACATTTCTCGATAAAGCTTTTGTAGATGCACTTGCACTTGGATGAGTAAAACACTCTGTACCATGTGCACTGGAGGATTTAAAAGCATTGCAATGTATGGATACAAATAAATCTGCTCCCCAAGCATTCGCTTGACTTGCTCTATTTTGTAGACTTACATATTTATCTGTTGTTCTTGAATACTTTACACTCATGCCTTTTGCTTGTAATAAATTGCCTAATTTTAATGCCATTGATAAGGTTATGTCCTTTTCTTTTAATCCATTTCCTAAAGCCCCGGGATCACTGCCACCATGTCCTGGATCAATAAATACCTTTTTTATGTTTCCGAGATTTCCCATTCCACCTGAAGAATCTATTCCAAATAATTTATTCCAAGTAGCTGGACCAACAGATCCATCCACAGCTAGTTTATTTGCTCTTTGGAATTCCATTACAGCTTGCCGGCAAGCTGGTCCAAATGATCCATCGATTATTCCACCATAAAATCCTAATGCTTGTAATCTTTTTTGTACATGAATAACATCATTACCTGTCATTACTGGGCTTGTATAGTATAGTGCCCTTGTGTACACGAGTTCTGTTGAGGCTGCATCATTGAAAAGTTTCTCCCAAGTAGCTGGTCCAACCGACCCATCTACTGCTAGCCCATTAGCTCTTTGAAAATTTCTTATTGCTTCATCACATCCTGGTCCAAATGACCCATCTATTCCTCCATTGTAAAAGCCTAACTCCTTTAATCTTTTCTGAACATGGGTTACATCATTGCCTGTCATAACTGGACTTGTATAGTGCAGCGCCCTTGTGTATTTCATTTCTGAATTTACATTGTCACTAAAAAGCTTGCTCCAAGTCAATGGACCAACAGACCCATCCACTTCTAACCCATTGGCTCTTTGGAAGTTTCTTGTTGCTAAATCACAGGCTGGTCCAAATGATCCGTCTATCGCATCTTTGTAAAATCCTAATTCTTTCAATTTTTTTTGAACTTTTACAACATCATCACCAGTTCTAATGGGGATTGTATAATACAATGCTCTTGTATAACTAACTTGGCCTGCCGATGTATCACTAAATAATTTATTCCAAGTAGCTGGTCCAACCGATCCATCTACATCTAAGCCATTTTCCCTTTGAAAGTTTATTACTGCTTGATTACAAAGTGTACCAAATGATCCATCTATTTCACCCGTATAGAATCCTAATGATTTCAGTGCATTTTGAACATGAGTAACATCACTACCTGTCATAACTGGCCTTGTATAATACAATGCTCTTGTATATTGAATTGAAGTATTTACATTATTTCCAAATAGTTTTTCCCAAGTAGCTGGCCCAACTGACCCGTCTATACCTAGTCCATTTGCCCTTTGAAAGTCCATTACTGCTTGATTACATGCAGGGCCAAATGATCCATCTACTAATCCTGTATAAAATCCCAACAATTTTAAACGTCTTTGTACATAGGTCACATCTTGTCCTACCATAACTGGTGAAGTATAATAAAGTGCTCTTGTATAAGTAAAAACGGCAACTGCATTACTACTAAATAATACATTCCACGTTATGGGACCTAAAGACCCATCAGGTTCCAATAGATTTGTTTTTTGAAAATGTATAACTGCTCGCCTGCAAGCTGGACCGAATGACCCATCAATGCTTCCTGTGTAGTATCCTAGTTCCTTTAATCTTTCCTGTACATATCTTACATCATTACCTGTCATAATAGGACTTTTATAATATAGTGCTCTTGTAAAATCCATGTTTACATTTCTCCCTTATTATATATTGGTAAGACTTCTATCTGTTGGCCAACTTATTTGTCCTACACTATATAAAAAGACTTATCTATTAAAATTATCAACTTCTTTCTTTAAAAAGAAAATTTATTTATATAAATGCTAAATTGCTTATGAAGTTTAAAAAATAATAACATTTAGTAAAAAATATTATCTGTGAGTTCACCACATTCAAAAGAATTCTTAGTCTTTACATCCATTCGCGATATATCATGAATGGATGTAGTGTCCAATAAAAAAACTCCTACTGAGACACTTTCCCTGTTCTCTGTAGGAGTCATTAGTATTATACAATTGGGGTAAGTAAACCCCATCATCTTGTTCTTTATAAACTGTTTGCACTTATCTTATAATATCAATTTTTTTATCCTTTACATTTTCACCCAATACACTTCATTATCAAGGGATTTGATGTATTTTTCCAAATCCGATGCCTTAAAAGTAATGGTGGCAGAATTGATATTTGGGTGTACTCCCACTTTATCACATTGTTTTAAATCTTGATCTATATAGACGATAACGTGATTGGTGGAATCATTGATCAGACCAAAGGGGGAAACACTCCCAGAGGGTACCCCTAAATATTTTAAAAGTCTTTTTTCACTGGCGAAGGATAGTTTTCCTAGGCCTTGCTTTTGTTCAAATTCTTTTAGATTAAAAGGTTTTTCCTTTGCCATTACCACAAGATAGTGTTGATTTCCTTTTTGATTTCTTAAAAATAAGTTTTTACATACTTGTGCATCCATTTCTGGAAGAACTTTTTCCATTTCTTCTACTGTTAGAGCCGCTTCATGCTCAATGATTTCAAAGGGTATAGATAATTCTTTCAGTTTTTCATATACTTTTTCTGCCGCCATAGCAACCTCCTTCGTCATTTACATAGATTTATTTTTCTTCAGTTTTGTAGAAAACTTTATAGATTATTTCTTTTCTTTATAATTCTCTTCTGCCCTCAAAGGCTTTACTTAAGGTTACTTCATCGGTATATTCCAAATCCCCTCCGATAGGAATGCCTGAGGCCAGCCGGGTGACTTTGATGCCTAAGGGTTTTACTAGCTTGGCAATATACATGGCTGTGGCTTCGCCCTCTATAGTCGGGTTGGTGGCCAGGATGATTTCCTTCACCTCATCATCCTGCAGTCTAAGGAGAAGTTCTTTAATATATATTTCATTAGGACCTATGCCTTCCATGGGGGAAATAGCTCCGTGGAGGACATGGTACTTGCCCCTAAATTCTCTGGTCTTTTCAATGGCCACAACATCCTTAGGGTCTTGCACTACACAAAGAACTTCACTATCTCTTTTGGTGTTAGCACAGATATCACAGCATTGTTTGTCTGTAATATTAAAACAAGTATCACAGTATTTTATCTTTTCCTTTGCCTCTATAATGGCCTGAGCCAATTCTTGGGCATTTTCCTGTGTGGTATTGAGAACATGAAAGGCCAAACGTTGAGCAGTTTTTTGACCGATTCCTGGTAGTTTGCTAAATTCATCTATTAATTTTGAAATTGGTGCTGCATAAAATGACATTTCTTCACCTCTACTGTCCGGGCCTAGAATAATCCTGGTATGTTCATTCCACCTGTTAGTTTACCCATCTCACTGGAAACCATGTCTTCTGCTTTTCTCATAGCTTCATTGACAGCTGCCAAAATTAAGTCTTCCAACATTTCTACATCGTCAGGGTCTACGGCTTCTGGCTGAATTTCTATAGATATAATATTTTTCTTTCCATTGGCCACTACTTTTACTACTCCTCCACCAGCGGTGGCTTCTACTTCCTTTTCTTCCAATTCAGCTTGCACCTTTTCCATATCTTTTTGCATCTTTTGTACTTGCTTCATCATATTTCCCATATTACCCATTCCACCTGGGAATTTTCCTCTTGCCATTTTTTATTCCTCCTCTAATCTCCATATATTTTTTTGATACAGATTTTTCTATGTTTAGCAATTTTTATTATAATACTTTTATTATAGCATAACAGCCTTTCTTTTCTACTTTTCCTCCACAATTTCCACTACATCTTCTCCGAAAATTTCTATGGTTTTATCCACAATATCTACTTCTTCCTGTCCTGAAAAAGTGATTTGGTCCATCATGACGCACTCTACCTTAATGGCAGAGTTCATCACCTGGGATATTACCTGCTGTAGTAGACCGAGATTATCTTTTCTAGAAAGGGCTGTTTGGTGAAAACCAAATCCTTCTTTAAAACCAAGCAATAATTTGCCTTTGTCATATTGTGCAAGTTGCCCTTCCTTTAACAGAGCTTCTACAGATACTTTTCTCTTCCTTACTTCCCTTAGGATATCCCCCCATTTTTCTTGGATATTTTCCTTGGTCAATGAATCATTTCTTTGTAATGTCTCCTGTTCTTCCCCTTGGGGTGGCACAGATGTCCGAGTTGGGGAAGGAGTTGGTTGGACTTTAGGCCTTGATGGGGGAGGGGGAGTAGGAGTAGGAGTAACCCTTGGGGATGGGCTGGCTTGGGTGACCATCCCGTCCTGTATTTTTTTCTCTAGAATGGATATTCTCTCCAATAGGCTTTCTAAAGATTCGCCCTTAGGTTGTTTACAAAGATTGATTAATTCCATTTCTAATATAATCACTGGTTGACTAGTGGTTTTCATTTTATTTTCTACTTGATTTAAATGATCTATAAATCGAAACAATCTTTCTTCTATAATTTCTTCTCCCTGATTTTTAAGGCTTTCTATTTGTTCTGCAGTCATTTCTAAAATATTCTCTGCCTGGGAGAGGGTTTTTACCATGAGAAGATTACGAAAATGCTCCCTAAGCTGTTTGACCATTTGAAGGATATCTTTACCATTATCCATCATCTCATGGAGCAGTGAAAGGGTGTTTCTTATATCCTGCTTTAAAATACTACCAGCAATATCATAAACCCAGCTCTCCGATGCCAGTCCTAAGGTATCGGTAATATTTTCATAGGTAATGGTTTGATTTTCTTCTACTAGGGATAGACATTGATCCAATATACTGAGGGCATCTCTCATGGCGCCCTCGGCATTTTTGGCAATAAGTTCTAGGGCCTTTTCTTCAATGGAAATATCCATTTCTCGGCAGATATATTCCATCCTTCCAACCATGTCCTTTAGGGTCACTCGTTTAAAATCAAAACGCTGGCATCTGGACAATATGGTAGCAGGCAATTTGTGCGGTTCTGTAGTGGCCAAAATAAAGATGACGTGCTTAGGTGGTTCCTCTAAAGTTTTTAGTAGAGCATTAAAGGCCTCTTGAGTGAGCATATGCACTTCATCAATGATATATACTTTATAGCGTCCTAGAGAGGGAGGATACTTTACCCTTTCTCTTAGGTCTCTAATTTCATCAACACCTCTGTTAGAGGCAGCATCTATTTCAATAATGTCCATAACACCTGAGCTTTCAATTTCTTTACATACTTCACATTGATGGCAGGGATCCCCCTGAATATGATGAGGGCAATTTACTGCTCTAGCAAAGATTTTAGCTGTAGAGGTCTTTCCCGTTCCCCTGGTACCACTAAAAAGATAAGCATGGGCAATACGATTGAAAAGTATTTGATTTTTTAAGGTGGTGGTAATATGTTCTTGTCCCACCACATCTTCAAAGGTTTTTGGCCGCCATTTTCTGTATAAAGCTATATAACTCACAATCTTCCCCACACTTTCCTTGATATCTTTTTTATTATTTCCCATTATACCATAAAAGCAAACCCTTAATCCTTTGGCTCTTCTCTTATTTTTCTATGATAAATACGTAAAAAGGATAGAGAATCTTCTCTATCCTTTTGCATTTATAAATTTTAAAGGCCGTACACCTACCTTCGGTAATGATCCTCCAGACGTTACCTGGGCAGTTAGCTCCAATCAGGCTAACCTGCGGCACACGGAAGGGTTCACTTACCGCTGCTTCCTTCCGGATCTGACGGGGTTCATGAATTTCCGTTGCGCAGGACCCGATCTTCAACACCACTTACTCAGGGCAGACTCCACAGAATCAAAATCTAGGGTAGGAATTCAATCCTGCTATAGCGGATTGCAGGTTATAGGGCACCGCTACCTCCCCATCTAGTACGACCAAACTTAATATCAACTTTAATGAAACTTGTTTTAGAGATGAAAAAAACCTCTTATTCAAGGTTCTAACATTTAATGGCGGAGAGAGAGGGATTCGAACCCTCGGTACGGTTTGTGCCGCACACCCGCTTTCCAGGCGAGCTCCTTCAGCCAGCTCAGACATCTCTCCAAAACTTATGATGTGAGTTATTTTTCTTCCTCACAGATCTATATTATACGTACTTTTTATTCCTCTGTCAAGTCTATTACACAAGAAATAAATGGATAAAGCCTCTAATGAATTCTCTGTCTCTATCTATACTTATTCTATTTACATCTCCATATAGTGTAGTTTATAATTTGTTATTAAGGGAAAAATGAATATATCAAGAATTTTAGGGAGGCAAAAAATGGTTCTTAAAGCGGACAAAAAATTAAAACTTCATGGTTTTAATAATTTAACAAAATCTCTTAGTTTCAATATGTATGATATCTGTTATGCCAATACCGAAGAGCACCGTAAAGAATATATTGAATATATAGATGAGCAATATAATGCCCAAAGATTAACGGATATCTTATCCAATGTATCAGATATCATTGGGGCCAATATATTAAATATCGCCAAGCAAGATTATGAACCCCAAGGAGCAAGTGTGACTATGCTGATTTCAGAAGAACCTATACGTACTCTAGAAGACTTAGAGGAATTTAAATCCGAGAGCCCTGGTCCCCTTCCCCAATCAGTAGTGGGACATTTGGATAAAAGCCATATCACTGTTCATACTTATCCAGAAAGCCACCCCCATGATGGGATTTGTACCTTTAGAGCAGATATCGATGTTTCTACCTGTGGAAGAATCTCTCCCTTAAAGGCCCTCAATTATCTTATTCACTCCTTTGACTCAGATATTATGACCATAGATTATCGGGTAAGGGGCTTCACCAGAAATGTAAAGGGTAGAAAAATATTCATTGATCATAAAATAAATTCTATACAAAACTTTATTGATCGAAATACTAGCAATAAATATCAGATGATTGATGTCAATGTCTATCAGGAAAATATTTTTCATACCAAAATGCTTTTAAAGGATTTTGACCTTAATAATTATTTGTTTGGAGTAGAGGAAAGCGACTTTTCTCCTAAGGAAGTTAAAACCATTAAGAAGAAATTGAGAAAAGAAATGCAAGAAATATTTTATGGAAGAAATGTCCCTAGAGTATAAAAAAAGCCAATAGGATTTTCCTATTGGCCTTTTAAATTGTATACTTATTTTCCATGTATTTGAATGGTCACTGTTTTTCTACCATATCTAAGGGCCTCTGCTCTGCTGCCAAAGGCTAAATCTATTCTATTTCCTTTAATAGCACTACCAGTATCTAGTGCCTGACCAAAGCCATATCCTGGTACATAAAGTCTTGTATAATAAGGAATAACGCTAGGGTCTACTGCGATAACACCTTTTTTAAGAGTTGCTCCTGTACTGGTACGATTGCCCACTCCAGGATCTTCAGAACTATAGGCTGTGGCAACTACTTTTAGTGTACGAGTTACCTTGCCATTACTACTAGATCCCCTAGAAGGAGTACCGCCTCTACTAGCTTTAGGAGCTGGTTTGGCCTTTGTGCCTACTTCTATAATTTGATCCACTGCTTTTTTGATGGTTTTTTCATTTATGGTTTTTCGATTTACTTCTTTTCCATCTTCATAAGTAACTTGTATTTCTTTTTCTAAGGTTCCTTTTTGCCCTTTTTGGACTACTTTATTGGTTCCTTTGTACAAAGAAGAAGAATTTTTTCGAACTGTTTTAAAATCAATATCTTCTTTTTCTGTGATGGTCTTTTCTTTTACTCGAGTAATTTTTATTTGTAAGTCTTTTTCAATCTTAGTCTCTAGATCATGATTAATCTTATCCTTCTCTCCCAGACTTATCTCCGCTTCCTCCATTACCTCTTTCACATTGGAGGCCGTAGTCAATAATTCTGTTTTCTCCCCATCCACTTCAATGACAATGGGTATAGCCCTTACCACCTGAATATTCAATCCTTGTTTTAAAGGTTTATCCAGACTTGGGTATACGTCATCTTTTTCGCCTAATTCAATCTTTGCTTGATTTAAAGCGTCTGCCACTGTCTCTACAGGAGTCAATAAATCATAAGTTTTATCGTCTGCCAGAATGGATACTTTTACAGCTCTTTCTATAGTAATCGTTATGTCGTCTTCTAGTTTGCTTTCCAAAGTTGGGGTAATTACATCTTCAGGAATATAGGAAATTCCCTGTTCTTCTAATACTTCTTCTATAGTATCTTTACGAGATTTTACTTCTAGCTCTTTTCCCTCATCTAGAATAGTTACTTTTTTGAAGGATAAATGGTACCCTACTGCTGTAAGAGATAAAACTGTAACAGCTAGTATGATCAGAAGGAGTTGAGTAGATTTCTTTTTAAAAATCTCCTTCTTTAGGATTTTATTCATTGTACTACCTCCTATTTTTTTACAAAACATAGATGTTTTGTAGGATCCAGATAATAGTATCTTTTTTGTTTCGATTTGTCAACTTTTTGTAACATACAGTATTATATTCTCTGGATGTTGATGTAATGCCTATTTTTATTTATAAACAAAAACTTGGTTTCCTTGGCTATCATTCCCATATTCTTTACTTTTATTCCTTATGATGATGTATCAACAACTCTATCCCCTTGACACATGGACTCTCAAAAAAATAAAAAAAGGCTTTTTCGGCATTAGCCTTGATTTTAGCCTATAGCACTCTTCCCCCCCAATTTTACGATTTTCAGAGAGAAGTGTAGAAAAACAACTTGGGAAATAACCTCAAGATACTTTAAGACCCAGTGCTTTTATAGCACACAAACCACAGCATACTCTGCCATTGACATTGATTTAAAGTAAATGACAAGGTAGGTTAGCCTCACAAAGGCTATGATCTATGTATAAAAAATATACAGCTTTCTCTTGATGGAGATACTCTGTATTTTGGAGTAATCCTAAAAAAGATTTTTGCTGTTAGGACAAATTATTCCGCCCTAGTTAGTGATAAACTGTAGTTTTTTGGTTCTCATGCTCACTTTGTTGGACTACTCTTTACTTATGAAATGTTCTGTATAATTATTTATATTAAATACTTTTTCCTTCAGAAATGAAGGATATATCGTCAAAGATTTAAGTTCATCCAAAGGAAGCCATCCCAATACAACATTACTGTTGTCTTTTTGTGAAATAAACTCACCATTGTCTGGAATATCCGTATCATTGCGTAAGGCTATCAGGTAATAAAATGCAATTGTATTTGCTGACTTTTTATTCCATTCCCAGAAACATTCTTCCGTCCATATCAATCTTTCACAGAGAATATCCGCCCCGGTCTCTTCTCGATACTCTCTAATTAAGGAATCAATTGAAGATTCTCCAATTTTGACATGTCCTCCCGGCAAAGCATATTCTGAACCATCTTTATCCCTTTGTACTAGAATTTTGTTGTTTCTTATTAATACACCAACACTTCTAAAGTTACAGATATAATTATCACCTCTAAACATCCAATCCCTTGGCACCCTTCTCGCCTCCCCAAATATTCATCAGCAGCAGTTCCGATTCATGTTTGCTCCTATAAAGTAGCAGACTTTTACCCATAATATCATTTTCTTCCCAATAAACAAAGACATAGTTTCCCCTTGGCGGAAATGCTATGTCTTTCTAAAATAACAATGCAAAAAAATTTTTAGGACAAACGATGTTACCTATGGCTTGGCTGATAAATTGAAGTTTATTATTTGTGCTTATTTTTGTGCGCCGTAATAATTGTATAACTGTGTGCATTTACAGTTATTATAAAATCATCAATAGTTACATAATAGTTTTTTCCTTTTTTACTTACAGTACAATTGACATCTTGAATTTTATTTTTACACCATTCTACAACATCATCTGTATCTAAATTAAGGTTTCTTTTTATCCTATCCATACCCATCTCAGTTGAATGGACTTTATCTAAATATAAAAGTAAGTTTTCTTTATTATCCATGGTATCCCTCCGTGCAAATTCTTGTTTATTCGCTCCATTGCTCTACAGTAAAAACTCGTGTACACTTATATGTTTCAAATCATTTCTGCTCATATCAAATTCATCATAGGACACAACATACTTGGGAAAGTTATCCCTAAGGGTATTATATACCCCCGAATTCACGCTGGATGGTTTCCTCAGATGCAAGCAGATAGGTCACCTGAACATAGAGTTTTTGAGTTTGCTTTTCAGCAATAAAATCTATCTCTTTTTCTCCTACTTTTCCAACTGTGACTTTATACCCTCGCCGCAAGAGTTCCATATATACAATATTCTCAAAAATAAGTTAATATCCTTCATATTCCCCCCGAAAACCGCCTCCCTGATTCCGTGATCAGTAATGTAGTATTTTTCATTGGCAGTGAGAATTTTCTTTCCCTGCAAATTCTGCCTGCGGACACGGTAGAATAGAAAAGCATCCTCGCAAGCCTTAATGTAGTTCAATATTGTTTCAGGTGCAACAGTACATCCCTCACTTTTCAGATGTTTTGAAATTGCTGTGGCGGAGAAAATCGTCCCGACATTTGCCGTAATATATGCGGTGATTCCCTCCAGCAAATCAACATCCCGGGTGCTATTGCGTTTTACGACATCTTTAAGGACAACAGAGTTATAGAGGTCTTGCAGATACTGATAGCTCGGTTGCTCGGCATAACGGAGGTTGCTCAAATACGGCATTCCGCCGGCGGTCAGATATCGAGTAAACATCGTTCTCGAATCAGAATCAGGAAAAACAGTATGATATAGCTCTGAAAACTCTACATACCTCCCTGCAAGGTATGTAGCTAGCTCTCCCGAAAGCAACTTGGCATTTGAGCTAGTGATATAGATATCACAGTCACAGTCAAATTCAACTCGAAAGGAATTGATGCACTTTTCCCAACCAACCACTTCCTGAATCTCATCAAAAAAAGATACGTCTTACCGAAAATACCCTTTATCCGCTTTTATAAATTATAACTTATAAAATTAAACATTTCAGCCCAAAATTCAGTTAAAGAATCGGAGTGTGAGGATGCAATTCAATTCTCTGGCTCTTTTGTTTTCTGGAAGGGATTTATTGAAACCATAGTGGAAAATTAGTATAAGGAAAAACTCAAGCAATTACTTCAAGTTGCTAAACGGTATATAAAAAAGCCGATATTTTGCAAATGCTATTTTGTGGTATACTTTTAAAATTATTAAATGCATTGACTCTCTCGCCACGGTATGCTTTACAATAGAATTAATCAAAGGAGGTTAGCCCTATGAGAACTGTAAAAGAAGTTTCAGAAATGACTGGAATAAGTATAAGAGCATTGAGGTATTATGATGAAATTGGGCTTTTAAAACCAACGGCACTAACCGAAGCGAATTATCGACTTTATGATGATAGAGCCTTAGAAAAACTGCAACAGATATTATTTTTTCGAGAATTGGAAATCCCATTGACAGACATAAAGTCTATTTTAGAAAATCCCAATGTTGATAAAAAGCAATTATTGGGAACGCAAAAATTATTATTAGAACTAAAAAGGAATCGCTTAGATGGTATTATAGACTCCATCACTCATATAATGAGGGACATCAGCACGACAAACTTTAAGGTATTTGCTGATGATGATATACAAAAAATGGTGGAACAAGCTGTAAAACGTATATCTGAAGATGACCCGACTGGACAGCTTAATCCCTTTGGCAGTATAGAAAAATATGGAAAATACGTTGCCACAATCTTGAAAAACCAATATATAGCAGATGGCATGATTAAAGGCTATGGAAGTCAAGAAAAGGCTGTGCAAGCGTTTATATCTGGAGTCTGGGATAACACGTTCCGCAAAGATGATGAAGAAAAAATTTATCATCAGATTATCCAAGCGAAAAACACAAAAGACGAGGTTTTAGAAAGGCAAGCAATCAAAAGGCTGGAAGCACACTGGAAAGAAATCGCTAAACGTGATGATGTTGGTTCTGTACTATTGAAACTTGCAGACACCTATTTGCAGAATAATGAATTGATAGGTGAAACGGATAGCCGTTGGGGCAAAGGAAGCTCAAAATATATCGCACAAGCCATCCAGCGATATTTTGAAGATTAGTTCAGATAAAACAAAATGCTCAGCGGTAGAGAGAAAAAAATCACTGTTAGATGGACGAATTAGTCTGCTCAAATAATAATACTATAACCAAACGATGGTTTTGAATACAATTACAAGAACAGGGCGCGACAATCTGGATCGACTCTCACACCCTATTATCTTATTTATAAAACAGTATATTCCTGCTTTTAAAGTACCATGAAGCCATTCCCAGTTAGAAATTTCAACTTCATATCCAATATCATTCTATGCTATGGTGTGTTCTTATTCAAGATAAGGTATCTTATACCAGTTTCCTTCAATTTCTTTTATAGCATAATAGAATGAGCCAAAGGAGGCGTGAATTGTACTTAGCTTCATAAAGCGTAATTTATCAAAATGTTCATTCTTTATTAAGATACCATCATAATCAAAAATCAAATTCGCCATATAGGCCTTGCATCTCTCGAATCAGGTTTACCATTTCAATTGCGCCAACCGCACAGTCGAAGCCCTTGTTTCCAGCCTTAGTGCCAGCCCGTTCAATCGCCTGCTCAATATTTTCTGTTGTCAACACGCCGAACATGACCGGAATATCGCTGTTCAGGGATACATGCGCGATACCCTTGGATATCTCGCTGCACACATAGTCATAGTGGGTGGTGTTGCCACGAATCACGGCACCAAGGCAGATGACTGCGTCATATTTTCCACTTTTCGCCATTTTAGAAGCAATGAGCGGAATTTCAAATGCTCCGGGAACCCATGCAATATCAATGCTGTCCTCACTGACCTCATGACGTTTCAACCCATCAAGAGCGCCACTCAGCAGCTTGCTTGTAATAAATTCATTAAACCGTGCGACAACAATACCCATTCGAATGTCCTTGGATACAAGTTTACCTTCAAAAGTTTTCATTGTTATAATCTCCTTTTTCACTTAATAATGTAAAATATGGCCCATTTTTTTCTGCTTAGTTTCCAGATAGAATAAGTCATGATCAGTAGCGTCCATTTGAATCGGAACACGCTCAGTGATTTCTATGCCGAACTCGGAAAGCTGATAAACCTTATCCGGATTATTGGTGAGTAGGCGCAAGGTCTTGGCTCCAAGGTCATGCAAAATCTGTGCACCGATGAAATATTCCCGCATATCTCCCGGAAAGCCAAGGGCAAGATTCGCTTCCAAAGTATCCATGCCTTGGTCCTGAAGCGCATAGGCGCGCAGTTTATTAATCAGACCAATACCACGACCCTCCTGACGCATGTAAAGCAGAATTCCCCGTCCTTCTTTTTCAATTTGCATCATGGCTGCCGCAAACTGCTGACCGCAATCACAGCGCGTGGAGCCGAACGTATCTCCAGTTAGGCACTCGGAATGAACACGGCATAACAAATTCTCTCCATCACCAATCTTACCCTTGACCAGCGCCACATGATGCTCCCCGTTGAGCTTGCTGATGTATCCGTAAACTTTGAAATTCCCATACTTTGTAGGTAGAGAGGTACAGGTTACCTGCTCGGCAAACTTTTCATTTCTCTTACGGTATTCCTGCAGAGCTTTGATGGTAATCATTTTAAGGCTCCATTTCTGCGCCAGCTCCATCAGCTCCGGCGTACGCATCATGGTTCCATCTTCCCGCATAATCTCGCAGCAAAGACCGCATTCCTTTAAACCAGCCAGCCGCATCAAATCCACAGTGGCTTCAGTATGTCCGTTTCGCTCAAGTACGCCATTTTTCTTTGCAAGGAGTGGAAACATATGACCAGGGCGGCGAAAGTCCTCCGGTTTGCTTTCATCCGCTATGCATTTCAAGGCGGTGATGCTTCGTTCTGCCGCCGAAATACCCGTGACGGTATCCACATGGTCAATGGATACCGTAAACGCTGTTTCGTGGTTATCCTTGTTGTCGGTGACCATTTGGGGAAATTGCAGCTTTTGGCAAAGCTCTTCACTTATAGGCATACAAATCAAACCTTTCCCATGAATAGCCATAAAATTCACGTTCTCGGTGGTGGCAAACTCAGCGGCGCAGATAAAATCGCCTTCGTTTTCTCTGTCCTCATCGTCTATAACCAGAATAATTTTTCCAAGACGGAGATCTTCTAACGCCTCTTCGATCGTGCTAAATTGAAACATTTTGATTCCTCCTAAAAGCCGTATTTTGTAAGAAACTCGGCTGTAATATTGTTGTTTTGCGATTCTTTTCCCATCAGGCATTCCACATATTTTCCAATGCAGTCATTTTCCAAATTAACTAAATCCCCAACACGTCGGCTAGATAGCGTTGTTGATGAAGCCGTATGCGGTATGATGGAAACGCTGAAGCTGTCCTTATACACCCTTGCTACGGTCAGACTGATACCGTCAATAGCAATTGAGCCTTTCTCAATGATGTAACGAATAATTAGTAAGGGCGTTTTGATTATGTACCAAAGGGAGTTATCATCTCTGCGAATATCCAGAATCGTGCCGGTGCCATCGATATGCCCAGTAATAATATGTCCGCCAAATCTGCCGTTTGCGGGCATAGCCCGTTCCAGATTAACAGGGTTTCCTATCCGCAAGTTTCCAAGGGAGGAACGGTTTAAGGTTTCATGCATCACATCAGCAGTAAAGCCGTTTGGGGAAATGGACGTAACTGTAAGGCAGACTCCATTTACTGCAATACTGTCACCAAGATAGACATCCTCCATGATCTCCGATGCCTGAACCGATAGGATGGCCGAACTTGTCCCTTTTTGTATGCCTTGTATTTTCCCGATTTCTTCTATGATTCCTGTAAACACCAAATCACCTCGCTTTCTAACAAAATATCTTCATCAATCTGTGTGATGATCGGCTTGCTTAGTAGAAAAGCTCTTTCTGGATGGTCAACGCCCAAACCCTCTACGGGAGTTTTTCCGCTGCCACCAAAAAGCTTTGGAGCAACATACGCCTGCACCTTATTCACAATGCAGCTTTGCAAGGCTGACCAATTCAGGGTACCTCCGCCTTCCAGCAAGAGGCTATCAATCTGCTTTTCACCCAATCTTTGCATCAAGCTGTTTAAATCAATGTGATTATCCTTTTGGGGAATTACCATAATCTCACAGCCTGCATCCAAATACGGCTGGTGCCTATTTGTATCTGTCATGGCCGTAGCGATGAGGGTAGAAGCGGTATCGGTTGTTGTGACAACTTTTGCTTGCAACGGCGTTCTCAGGCTGGTATCGCAGATGATGCGTAGCGGATTCCTGCCATTCTCCAGCCGACAGTTCAGCATGGGATCATCCTCAAGAATAGTGCCTACACCAACCATGATGGCAGAATAACGGTGCCGATCTTCATGCACACGCTGGCGTGCCGTCGAGCCGGTAATCCATTGGGATCTACCAGTATGGGTGGCGATTTTTCCGTCCATGGTCATCGCATATTTCATGACCACATAGGGTGTTCTATTTTGAATATAATGGAAAAAGCTTTTGTTAAGCTTGTCGCATTCATCCCTTACAACATTCTCCATTACCTCAATGCCATGAGAGCGCAGAATTCCAATGCCTTTCCCGGCAACCAGCGGATTGGGATCATAAGAACCGACTACCACACGACTGATGCCGCTTTCAATGATTGCTTCAGTACAGGGGGGCGTTCTTCCATGATGACAGCAGGGTTCCAGCGTCACATAAAGGGTTGCGCCAATTGCCGGTGTCTGGCAGTTTTCCAGTGCGTTTCGTTCTGCGTGGAGCTCTCCATATTTTTTGTGGTAGCCCTGCCCGATGATCTTGCCGTCCTTCACAATCACTGCACCCACCATGGGGTTCGGGTTTACCCATCCGCAACCTTTCCTTGCAAGTTGAATTGCATGATACATATATGCTATTTCATCCATATAGCACCTCCTTAGAATGAAAAATGCCCTGAACGAGACGTTCAGGGCAGGAAAATTTCACAATGATTTTACCGCGTACAAATTAGGAAGTTATGCTATAAAAAATGCCTTGAACACACAATTGTTCAAGGCATTTTTATAGAGCTAATCGCAATTATGCTGCATGGATACAAAAACAAAAGCTCTGAAATGATCATTCATTTCAGAGCATAAATTCAAATATCCACGCAAAAACGCGATTCTTCCTTTATCTTCTACTATCAGACTATACTGTCGGCTTCGGAATCTCACCGAATCAACCTTGCGGTTCGTGGGCTGTACCACCGGTCGGGAATTTCACCCTGCCCCGAAGATCTTATTCAATTGGCATTATTATACTATGGATTGTTAAACCTGTCAACAAAACAGTTTATTTGGTGAAGTCAGAGAGCAATCTAGTTAAGTAGAAACGTCCATTTTGAATATTCTCTTTGTTTATTTTCAGCCATTAAGCAAACATTTCAGGGGTATTCTTTCGTACATTTTCTACCCAATCCCTACCATCAGCTTTCAATAATTGAAGCCTTACGCCACCGGTGCAACGATACAAGTTTTTCAGTAGAGGGCATTTTAGCTACAGTTGTAGGGTGCATCCACAATAGAGAATAAATGGTTGGATAAATTACGCTTTATGTGTAGCGTATAATTCCAGACCCACAACGGTGATATTTTTTCACGCTAGTGGTTCTCTCGCTCGAAGCATTACTGTCGATAAAATAGATGGAATATTTGAAAGAAACCGAGTGACAGAACCTACTGGACTTGGAGCAGCTTAATGATTGTCTACGAGATACTTTATCAGAATACAGCAAAGTCTTATATAACAAAGATTCAGACATATCCATTTCTATGCAAGAAGGAAAGACGCCCTCCAAAGAGAGCGTAAAAAACTCAAAAAAAGGAAGAGCCTGTTGCGGACATTGACCGCAAACAGGCTCATGGCGGAGGCGGAGAGATTCGAACTCTCGTGCCCGTGAGGACAACCTGATTTCGAGTCAGGCTCGTTATGACCACTTCGATACACCTCCGTATTTTATTTTAATACACAGGGCCTTTTCATAGAAGTCAAGGCAAAGTGTAGAAAAACCGTAGAAATCGCTAAAAACTTAAATTTTTAAAATCCCGAAAATTTACATAAGTTCAAGGGTTTTTCGCATTTTCAAAGCAATTGATCCGGTGAATTTTGAGTTAAGCCCATTGAACTCAACTCCCCTGTTTCTCCATTTATCTCGAAATAGGAATGTTTGTCTTGCTGGCAAGGGCCCAAATCTTCCTATTTCACTTGAGCGGCCTTGGCTACTTACTTGTTTCTTTTTTCCCTTAATAAGAGAAAAAAATCCTTCATCAATTGGGAACATTCTTCTTCCATAATCCCTTCAAAAACTTCCACTCTATGATTAAACTTAGGATGATTAACAATATTTACAATAGACCCTGCTGCTCCAAACTTTGGCTCCATGGCCCCTATAATAAGTCTCCTTATACGGGATTGTACAATGGCTCCTGCACACATAGCACAGGGTTCCACGGTCACATATAGATCACAATCCTCTAATCGCCATGTATGGAGTCTTTGGGCGCCCTCTTGAATAACTAAGATTTCAGCATGGGCGGTGGGATCATTGTTGATCTCTTTTAGATTATGGGCAGTGGCTATCACTTCATCATTTTTTACCAGTACAGCACCAATAGGCACTTCTGCTTTGGCAAAGGCCTTTTTTGCTTCTTTTATAGCCAACTCCATATATTTTCTCATGGTCTCACCTGCTTGTACAAGATAGAAGCTATTGCCATACTTGTGAATAGAAAAGTATAAAATAGAAAAATATAAAAAAATGGTGCGCCCGAGAGGATTCGAACCTCCGGCACACGGTTTAGGAAACCGTTGCTCTATCCTGCTGAGCTACGGGCACATAATAAGTTTTTTAAAAATAAAATGAAAAATGGTGTGCCCAGAGAGATTCGAACTCCCGACCTTCTGATTCGTAGTCAGACACTCTATCCAGCTGAGCTATGGGCACACATTTATACGCTATTTAATTAACTATTATATAGTACCATAAATGATAGTTAA
Source organism: Irregularibacter muris (assembly GCF_024622505.1). Taxonomy (NCBI): domain Bacteria; kingdom Bacillati; phylum Bacillota; class Clostridia; order Eubacteriales; family Eubacteriaceae; genus Irregularibacter; species Irregularibacter muris. Next base: position 20,222 of record NZ_JANKAS010000016.1, on the reverse strand, counting down.
AATCAATTACTTTATTTTGTAAAACTTTCTATATAACTCCAGGTTGATTGTCTTGATATTTTGATTATAATGTATTATAGCATTCAATTAACCTGTTATGCTCTTTAAATACAGTTTACTTTATGAAAAGGTGAAAAAAATGAAAATAGGTGCAAGAATTATAAAAACAGCCATCGCAGTTGCTCTGTGTACTATTTTAGGCAGGTTTTTAACGGATAACTCTGGTTTTTTTGCAGCCATTGCTGCCATTATTACTATGCAGGAGACCTTTAGTACTTCTTTTAAAAAGGGGAAGGAAAGAGTCTTTGGTACGACGGCCGGGGCCTTAATAGGCTATCTATTTGCTCTAATATCCCCCGACAGTATCCTATTAATCAGTATAGGCATTGTTCTCACAATTTATATATGCAATCTTTTAAAATGGCAGGGATCTATTGTTATTGCCTGTGTGGTATTCATTTCTATCATGACAAGCCATTCAGTCGATCCTCTTCCCTATAGTATCAATCGTATTATTGATACTACGGCGGGCATCGCCATTGCCCTTGCAGTAAACTATCTTATTTTATTACCTAAGCCCATACTATCAGCCTATAAAGAGTGGGGAAATCTCTTTGATGAGTTATCCCAACATATTGATGAGGTCATTTATGAGAATAAAAATGTGGATCTGGAAGAGCTCCATGAAAAAATTATGGATTTAAAGAAAAAGGCCAAATTAAATCAGTTGGATACCATTATACATCAGGAAAATGAAAAAGAAATCGAAAGATTAGATGAATTAATTGAAGGACTTTTATCAGTTTATGAGCATTTAAAATTCGTAGAGGAGATAAAACAAGCAGATACTGAACTTACATATCTTTCCTCTCTAGAAGATAATCCTTCATCCAAAAAAATATCTGATATTATTTTACAGTTCCATAGTCAGAGGGTATTTAAGGAATGGTCTAGAATAAAATCTCTACGAAAAAAAGCAGATAGGGTGTAGTCCCTATCTGCTTTTTTATGCTCTTTCCTTTTTAATATGCTCTTGCAAAATAAACCATATCATCGGATTTTTTACCACAGCATATACATTCATCTGTTCCTAAATCCTCTTGGGCAAAAGGAATACAACGAATGGTTGCCTTTGTTTCTTCTTTTATTTTCGCCTCACAAGTTTCATCTCCACACCACATGGCCTTAATAAAGCCAGGAGTATCATGGATAATTTCTTTAAACTCTTCCATATTTTTAGCAACAAAGGTTTTTTCTTGTCTCATCTTTAATGCCTTATTGTAAAGAGACTGTTGAATATCCTCTAGTAGCTCTTCTATACTTTTATTTAGATTATCCATAGATAGGGTAGTTTTTTCTCCATTGTCCCTTCTCGCCACAACCACCTGATTTTTCTCTATATCTCTAGGTCCAATTTCCAATCGAATAGGCACACCTTTCATTTCCCATTGGTTAAATTTCCAACCTGGTGAGTATTCATCGCTGGCGTCTATTTCCACTCTAAATTCTTCTTCAAGCTGCTTTTTGATCTCATAGGCCTTATCTAGTACTCCTTCCTTATGCTGAGCAATAGGAATGACAACTACTTGAGTTGGAGCAATCTTTGGAGGTAATACTAAACCATTATCATCTCCATGTACCATAATCAATCCACCGATTAATCTTGTAGATACTCCCCAGGAAGTGTGGAAAGGATGTTCTAACTCACCATTACGACCAGTAAAAGTGATATCAAAGGCCTTTGTAAAATGCTGCCCTAGATTATGGGAAGTACCGGATTGTAGTGCTTTACCATCATGCATCAATGCTTCCATTGTATAGGTAGCAAAAGCTCCAGCAAATTTTTCACTTTCACTTTTTTGTCCTACTATCATAGGCATAGCCATATGTTCCTCTGCCACTTCACGGTAAATATCTAACATCTGTAAAGTTTCTGCCTGAGCCTCATCATAGGTTTCATGAAGAGTATGACCCTCTTGCCATAGGAATTCTGAAGTTCTTAGGAAAGGACGGGTACTTTTTTCCCAGCGAACCACACTACACCATTGGTTATATAGATAGGGTAGGTCTCTCCAAGATTTTAACCACTTGGAATACATACTACAAATAATGGTCTCTGATGTAGGACGGACACATAATCTTTCTGCTAATCTTTCATGTCCTCCATGGGTTACCCAAGCTACCTCTGGGGCAAACCCCTCTACGTGTTCTGCTTCTTTTTGTAGTAAGCTCTCTGGAATTAATAAAGGGAAATACACATTTTTATGTCCTGTTTCTTTAAATCTTTTGTCATAGGCTGACTGAATATTTTCCCATATGGCATATCCGTAAGGTCTTATAACCATAAATCCCTTTACAGGAGCATAATCCACCATTTCTGTTTTTAAGATTACATCTGTATACCATTGGGCAAAGTCCTCTGACATTGGGGTAATCTCTTGTACTTTATCTTTATTTTTAGCCATTACTATTCCTCCATTTCTTTTATTTATTTTAATAATGTTTTGATAATTTTATAGGTAAATAAAAAAACCTTCATTCCACTAAAGGGACGAAGGTTATTCGCGGTACCACCCTGATTAATAGATCTATAGATCTATTCTCTCAAGTTATTATAACGGTATAAAACCGGAAAAGACTTATTCATCTTCAACTCTAGGGTGGGTTCAAAAGATCTTCACTTACAGAATTTTTCAGCCGGTGAATTCTGCTCTCTAAAAGATTATCTCTTTCTACTATTCCCCTTCATCGTTTTTCATTTATTCTTAATTTTCGATATTTAGAATACATTATATGTTATTCATCTATTATTGTCAAACTTTTTTTAAATTAACCTTATTTATATTCTATACATAATTAATAAAGTAGGTTCCTTTTATGTAAGCCCTAAAAATCTTCATAAATAATATTTTCCTTTTTCCTTAGCTTTCCGGTAAAGATCCTTGGTCCTAGACTCCTGAGGATGACATTGCACTGGATTTAGGATTTTGGGCAAAAAAAAATGGCGGAGAAGGAGGGATTTGAACCCTCGCACCGGTCACCCGGCCTATACCCTTAGCAGGGGCACCTCTTTAGCCACTTGAGTACTTCTCCATTTTTTTATGGCGGAGGGGATGGGATTCGAACCCATGTGGGCTTGCACCCTAACGGTTTTCAAGACCGCCCCGTTATGACCACTTCGGTACCCCTCCACTTTTCCGGCACATTCTATATACTATCACAGCAATGAATTTCTGTCAATAAAATATGCTTAGAAAAGTATGGTAATCTTATGAAACTACAGTATAGATTGAAATCAGGATATCTATTTTAATATTTTTATCCAGTAGCATATTCCTCCTCGGGTAATACTTGCACATTTATCTCCAGTACCCGTCTAAAGTCAATTTTTGTTACGGTTATCTTTAGATTTTCATAGATAAATTGATCACCCTCATTGGGTATTTTTCCAAGCTCTTCTATTACAAATCCACTGACTGTATTTGAATTATACTCTCTATGGATATGAAAAAGTTCAAACATTTTATCAATATTTGCGCTGCAAGATATTTTATATTCATTTTCTTTTATTTTAATAAATTCCTCAACAATTTCATCATGTTCATCCCAGATTTCTCCTACTAATTCTTCTAAAATATCTTCAAGGGTAACAATACCTACTGTTCCCCCATATTCATCAGTAATCACTGCCATATGACATTTTGTTTTTTGTAATAATTTTAATAGTTTTGAAATTTTCATAGTAGGGGTAGCGAAGACAACAGGTTTGATAATGTCTTCAATAGATCTTCCCTTTCCTTTTAAATAAAGATTAAAATTCTTTTCATGAAGCACGCCCATGATATTATCAATACTATTTTTATATATGGGCATTCTAGAATAACCACTTTCGGTAAATAGTTCATCTATTTCTTCATTAGAATAAGTGATATCTACAGCGACTACATCCACCCGAGGGGTTAAAACATCATTTACATCTAGATCATTAAATTCAATAGCAGAACGAATAAGTTCTCCCTCATGTTCATCAATTCCACCTTCATTTTGTGCTTCATCAACGATGGTCAACAGTTCGTCCTCAGTAATCCTTCTATCTTCACTTACCTTAAATATTTTAGACAATATATTTTTCCATTGCATAAAGATAAAATTTAAGGGAGTAAATATAAACATAAAAAATCTAATCATGGGTGCTGAAAACATGGCAAAGCTTTCGGGACTTTCCTTTGCAAGACTTTTAGGAGATATTTCACCAAAAATAAGAACCAGTACCGTCATTACGATGGTTGATATGGTAACTCCTGCATTGTCATAATATTTCACAAACAAAACAGTGGCCAAGGATGCCGATACAATATTGACAATATTATTTCCGATTAGAATAGTAGATAAAAGCATATCGTAATTTTCCGATAAGGATAATGCCAGTTTTGCTTTTTTGTCATGATTTGCAAGGTTTTTAAGACGAATTCTATTTAAAGATGAAAAAGCGGTTTCAGTAGCTGAAAAATAAGATGACATTAATATTAAAGTTGCGATAACAATGATCATTGTTATACTATGACTATCCATTATTTATATTCCCTCCAAAATGGTTTGTTTTTTCCAAGTAGGAAAACCGATCTCCCTTATAGGAGAAGAGATTTCTCTATATACGAATGTGGCCACAGCCACTTTATTCTAAATATATTCAACAAATCATTGGGGGTCCATGGATGACTAATAAGAATCTATTGCTCTTTATTTTTATTTCCTTATCTATTTCAAGATAGCAAAAAAGCCCACAACAAACCAGTATCATTAAAGCAAGTTTTTTAATGATATCCTTATCCGATCTGTAGACTTTTTCTATGGGATTATTTATTTCCTTTAAGGTGTTGCCTTTTTTTAATAATACTCTATAGAACTGGGTACTCCATTTCTTTAAGTCCATCTTATATTGAATACTTGCTATAAGAGATGATTGTACCAATATCCTAATTAATACAGCCATAAGAATATTCTTTTTTGTTTCTATGAATCGAAAAATATTCTGGGGTAACGGCGGGTCTTCCAAAATTATTCCTTCTTTCCTTACATTTTTTATTCACTATATTCTTATTTTATCATTATGATGCTCATTTTACAATTATGAATGGGAAAATGGGGACTGTCATTTTTGATGATCACTCCCCATTGGTTTGTTATTTTTCTATTTTTTCTCTTCCGCCCATATAAGGTCTTAATTTTTCTGGAATAATTACACTTCCGTCTGGTTGTTGATAGTTTTCTAAAATGGCTGCCACGGTTCTTCCGACAGCAACTCCAGAACCGTTTAGTGTGTGTACAAATTGAGCTTTTTCTTTAGAATCCGGACGGAATCTTATATTAGCCCTTCTAGCTTGGAAATCTTCAAAATTACTGCAGGAAGAGATCTCCACATAGCGATTATAGCTAGGCATCCATACTTCAAGATCATATTTTTTTGCTGCCGTAAAGCCTAGATCCCCTGTACAGATTCTCACTACTCGATAAGGAAGGCCTAATAATTTCAACACTTCTTCTGCATCTCTCGTGAGTTTTTCTAGTTCTTCGTAGGATTTTTCAGGGTGAACAAACTTTACCAACTCTACTTTGTTAAATTGATGTTGACGAATAAGTCCCCTAGTATCTCTACCGGCTGATCCTGCCTCTGCTCTAAAGCATGCACTATAGGCTACGTGTTTGATGGGTAGTAATCCACCATCTAGGATATCCTCTCTATACATATTGGTAACGGGTACCTCTGCTGTTGGAATAAGGAAATAATCCTCATTGGTTACTTTAAAAGCGTCCTCTTCAAATTTGGGCAGTTGACCCGTACCTACCATACTTCTTCTATGCACCATATAGGGAGGTAATACTTCTTTATAGTCATGATGATCTACATGTAAATCCAACATAAAGTTGATTAGGGCTCTTTCTAGTCTAGCTCCTAGTCCTTTATAAAAGGTAAATCGAGAACCAGTAACTTTGCCTGCTGTCTCAAAATCTAAAATTCCTAGATTTGTTCCTATATCCCAATGGGCTTTAAAGTCAAAGTCAAACGTAGTTGGCTCCCCCCATGTTCTCTCTTCTGCATTATCCTCATCGGTATCCCCTACAGGCACATCTGGATGGGGCACATTGGGAATAGTCAAAAGTCTATTGTGGATTTCTCCTTCTACCTCCTTTAAATTCCCATCTAGATCTTTAATTTTTTGGGATAATTCCTTCATTTCCTGCATAACAGCGGCTACATCTTCTCCAGCTTTTTTACGTTTTGGAATCTCCTTTGACACTGTATTTTGTTTGTTTTTCAGCTGCTCTACTTCAACTAAAATGTCTCTTCTTTTTTCATCCAATTGAAGTAAGCCTTCTAAATCATAGTCTTCCCCTCTTTTGGAGAGTCCGGCCTTTACTTCCTCAAAATTATTTCGTATTCTCTTTAGATCTAACATTTCTTTACTCCTCTCTTTATTATAAATTATTATTTTTATTAAAGATAATAAAAAAACTCCCATCCCTAATAAAAGGGACGAGAGCTATTCCCGCGTTGCCACCCAAATTAATTGGCTATATGCCAATTCACTTCAACAGACCATAAGGAGTCTTACACCTTTAACTTATTTCGCTAAAATCTCCAGGACGGATTCAAAGAACCTTTTTATCGGTTTTCACCTTCCACCGACTCTCTGAAAAAAACACTCTTTTACTATTTCCCTTCATAGATCTAAATGTCTTAATTTTATATCATTATATACTGAATAGCTGCATATTGCAACATATTGCCAACTGTAATCCTTATCTTTCCATTATTTTTCATTTTTATCCCTATTTGAAGTATATTTTTTTATTTTTTGTTCATAATCTTTATAGAAAGATTGTAAGGGGGGAATAAAGTTGACTAAGTTAGAAATTTTTGGACAAATTGCAGATTTAAAGGAAATTGATTATAAAAATACCTTGGCTATTGCCAGTATGATTGAAGTACTCATCGATAAAGGCATCATCCATCGCAATGATATTGCTAAAAAAGCTTATGAATTAGAACATAGAACCTCTGAAGAATTGCTAAGGAAGAAAGTTTAGTCCCTTACTAAAACGAACTCTCCTATTGTAAAATAAATAAGAGCATCTCCTGTCCTTGACGTGATATGTTCTAAGTCTGATATCCATAAGATAATTTATGGGAATATCGCCTATTGAAAAAGATGCATCTTGAATAAAATACACAACCCCATAAGTTATCTTATGGGGATATCTATGATTTCATTAAATTCTTTTTCATAATGAATATGCTTAAGCTTTAATTGAAGCTCCTCTCCTGTGCCTTTAAAGGATAGGATTCTTTTTTTGACAATAGCTTGATTGGTTTTTCTATATTCTTCGCTGTGGGTCATTTCAAGTTGGGTAGCCTGACCATCTATGATTAATTCAATTCCTGGTAACAATACATCTTCTTGGCTTTCAATGGTTACTTCAGTTCTACCCTCTATGGAATTTTCTATGTGTAAAATTTCAATTTTCTGTCCCTCTATTTCTATTTTCTTTTTTTCTCCTCTTTTAATCTCTACAATTTCATCTATTTTTTTATCTACCCTTAGGTTTTTTATTTGTAGTTTTAATTCCTTAAGATTTTTGGGCAATGCATCAAAACGGTGTTCCACTTCAATCCCCTTCATGGATGTACTCAACCCACTGCCTAATGGTTCCATAATTTTACCGTCGGCAATAAGATTAAAATTTATCTCTGGCCTTACTTGCTCTCCTAGTAGTTGTTCCCGAAATAAATCCAAAGGGCTACCCAGAGAACCTTTTACTAAAGTTTGGGTTTCGGTGGCAATAATATTTTTAAGATAGACCTCTTGATTATCTAAGTTTATTTTTTTATTAATCTTTTGCTTTATGCTATGGCCCATGGCTTTACGACGATCTAGAGAGAAGGGAATACTAAACTCCTCAAATTGTCCGTTACTTTCAAAGTTTCCTTGAAATTTTAGATTTTGTTCATAAAAGTCTAGAGGCTCAAAGGAGTGTACCATAATCAGTTCATGTTGATCCTCCTTGAATTCTCCCTGGCCTGAACTCGGTGTATATTCCTTAAATAATCCTCTTATTGTTGGAATCATGCTAAAGGAAGTGTCCCCATCCTTAGCTCTTGGATCCCTTATTCTATAGAAGACTAGCAATTGATTATCATCCACCATAATGCCATCTAGAGTCAATTCCACTTCATTTTTAAAAGTGACTTTTTTTCCTATTTCCTGCCCCTTGCCTAATTCATTTAAATCCTGCAAGGTTTGGGACATCACGGTATCGTAACCTAGTATTTTTTTCCCATAGTCAGCTAAAACTTCATAATTATAGCTAAAGAGAATGGTTATGATTAGACAGGCAACAATGGCTATTCTCTGCCGAGGAAATCTTTTTCTCTTTTCTTTATCTAGAATTTGAGATAATCTCTCTTCCATATCCTCTGGCATCTCTAAAGCCTCTAGTTCTTCTTTTTTCTCTCTCAATAAATCCTCTATTTCCTTCACTTAATATTCACCTCCAAAACTTTCCTTGAGTTTCTTTAGGGCGTAAAATACTCTAGATTTTACTGTGCCTAGGGAAGTATTTGTTATTTTAGATATGGTTTGATAATCCATATCTAAATAATATTTTAATCTAATGGCTTCTTGGTGTTTTGGACTTAATTTATTTAATTCCTTCTCTATATCTATTTGTTGTTCTTTGGAATGATAATGATTCCTATCATCCTTTTGCTCCCAATTATCCACTAAAATGATCTTCTTTTCTCTTCTTATTTTTCTTAGACAACAGGAAACCAGTATTTTCTTACTCCATGGATAAAAGGCCTCTTCTTTTTTTAAAGTGTTTATTTTTTGATATAGAATTACAATCATATCTTCTAAAGCATCTAAACTATCTTCTGAATTTTTCATATAGATATAGGCCAGTTTGTAATATTCACTTTTCTTTGCCATAATTAATGACACTAAAGCTTCCTTGTCACCGGCCTTTGCTTTTTTCACTAAAAATATTTCCTCCAACCCTCTCCCTCCTCTACCTATAAGAGTATCTATACAGACAAAAAGTTCATTTTTTATCTGACTACTTTTTTCTTTATTATAGCAGGAAGAGCAACAAACTACTCTAGAGATATGAGCAAGTTTAGCCCCTTGCTAGCAAGATGAATTTTCTTATATCATAAAAAAGATGGCCTAGGCCATCTTTTTTATGATAATTTTTCTTCTATTATTTAGAGATTGCTATCTCCCTCTGTATTTTCACCTATGGATTTTTCCAATTGTTTTAGGGTATCCTGCAACTTCTGAATTAACTCGCCGTACTCTGCCCAATTCCCTTGTCTTTGGGCATTTTCAGCTTGTTCAAATAAATTATTGGCCCTTTTTACTAAATCTGAAGCTTGGCCTTGACCAATAGGTGTCTCGTCCGTAATGTTCTCTTGTTCCTGATCCTGGTCTTGGTCTTCACTTAACCCAAATATTTGATCCAAAGCACCTTGTAGAGTTTCCGCCATGACGATTTTATTTTCATAGGATACAATGACTCTTTTTACTTCAGGTAAATTTCTTTCACTACCTGTAGATTCTATATAGATAGGTTCCACAAAGATTAGGGAATCATCTACGGGTATGGTCAAGAGATTGCCTCTTAACACATTGGATCCCTGTTGATCAAGTAGAGTAAGTTCCTTGGAAATATTGGGATCTTGATCAATCCGTTTTTCTATTTGCATAGGGCCATAAACAAGTTTTTGTTTTGGGAATTTGTATATTACCAATTTTCCATAATCTTCTCCATCGTTTAATCCTGCCATCCAAGATATCATATTGTCCTTTTCCCTTGGGGTATAGGGCACCATAAGTACAAATTCTTCTTCTTCTCTATCGGGAAGTTTCATGACAATATAGGCTGATTCTACGATTTCTTCTTGTTCTTTTCCATATTTTTGATTGGCTATTTCCCATACATCTTCTCTATTGTAGAATACATTCGGATTTTCCATATGATAGGTTCTATAAATTTCGCTTTGCACATCAAATAAAGCTTGGGAATATCGGATATGCTTCCTAATTCCTTCTGGCATTTCTTCTATATCCTTTAATAATCCAGGATATATCTTGCCATAGGTAGAGGCTATAGGATCATCTTTATTGACTTGATAGAAGGTAGTATCTCCATTGTAAGCATCCACAACCACCTTGACCGAGTTTCTGATGTAGTTATAAGAATTTCCCTTGCCCATGGGCTGAGAATAGGCATAGCGATTGCTGGTAGTAAAACCATCCATAATCCAATAAAGTTTTCCATCTTCAATGACTAAATAAGGATCCTCATCATAGCTAAAGAAGGGAGCTATCTTCTGCACTCTATCCACAATATTTCTATTGATGAGTATTTTACTATCTGAAGTAATATCGTTAGACAACATAATTCTTAGGCTACCTTTATTTATAGCAAAAAGAGTTCTATTGATAAAATTTAAAGGAATACCTGCATTACCATCATAGACATTTTCTTTATTATCATCCCCCTCGGGATAATCAAATTCCTTTGCTTTTGTATTGGTAATGGCATAATCATTAGTCAATTCCCCAAAATATATTCTAGGCTCTGTGATTTCTAGCTCTGTTTGGGTTTGAGGAGGGATATCTTTGACTAATAATTCTGGCTGTCCTACCTCATTGACTTCATTGACTGGAGAAACCGCTGCTCCAAAACCATGGGTATATTTAAGATATTTATTAATCCATGTTCTTGAACTCTCATCTATTTTATTTTGATTAAGTTCCCTAGCCGATAAAAAGACTTGCGTATATTCTCCATCGATATTATAACGATCAATATCCACATCATGGAATTCATAGTATCTTCTAAAGCCCTGCAAAGAATTATACATAGAAAGGGTAGGTCTATAGTCATTAATAGGGATATTGTTTATGGTAATGCTATTTTCCTCAAGGCTTTCTGGCGTAATATTTTGCTGTACAGAAAATTCTTTTTCTTCAATTTGATCCAACCCATAGGCTTTTTGCGTATATTCAATATGATTGATGATATAGGGTTTTTCTTTGGCTAATTCATTGGGAGAAACAATAAAGTTTTCCATTCCCATAGCTACAATATTCCCTAGAATGGTAATGGCAATCATTAGCACTGGGCCTACTAAAGCTAATTTTATTTTTTTTCTATATCCTGCTATAACAAGTAAAACCGCAGAGATTAGTGCAATTATCGCAGAAATACGATAAAGCCATAGGATAACTTTTAAATCTATATAGCTTGCACCAAAAACAATGCCCCTTGAAGAGTATAAGAGAGTATAACTTCTCAAAACGTATCCAAATGCCAAAAATAAGAAAAATACTCCTAAGACTACCCCTAATTGTCTAGAAGCCAGAGAAATAAATTGATGATAGGTCTCTTTAAAATTGATTTTATTTTCTTCCTCTGGTCTAAATATTTTTTGTTTTCCTTTGACGATTAACATAATAAAGAAATACGCAAGGGTAACAATAGCAAGTAATAATAAGATCACTAAACCTGTAGAGTATATTTGTTCCAATAAAGGTAACTTAAATACGTAAAAGGACATATCTTTTTTAAATACAGGATCTGTAACATGAAAATCTGAGGATTGAAAAAACTCCAATATTTTATACCACAAATTCGAAGTAATTAAACTGGAAATAATAATAGATAATAGAGCTGAAGCGATAAGTAGCCATCTATTTTCTTTTTTATTCTGTTCCTTGGATTGAAATATCATCATGTTTTTATTGTATAACTTTTTTAAAGTCCTAAAATAAAAATATAGGAGAAGAGAGATGATAAAAAAAGCTGGTATGCCAATTTTACTCTTTGTTAGGATTTCCTTTAAAAATACCTGGGTATAGCCTACTTCTGAAAACCATTTATAATCAATAATAAATCCTATAGTACTAGTAAGAGTTGCCAAAATCATAAAGACAATAAGAATAATAATACCAATGGATTTTCTTTGACCTTTTTTGCCTTGATTCATTGAATCCTCCCTTTCTTTTTATTACTAAATTATTCTTCTCTTAAAATTTCTCATCCTTATACCGGTTTTTCTACAGTGACAATCAATACTTTAGCTTCTACCTCCCCCATAATTATTAACTCTTCTATCCTTTCCTCTGGTTTATGACGACAAGCAATAGTCTTTCTAATATTTCGTAGCTGTAAAGAAATAGATCGTCTTGAGGAGCAAACAGTATACTTTCACCAGCTGCCCGGACAATAACCTGCCCATTTATACCAAGTTTTTGGCTAAATCTATACTCTTAATAGACTGAGTTCTTTGCTTTATGATAAAATGTAGTCTTTCTCTTCTTTCAGCCCCATCCATTTCTTCATCCCTATATTATCATATTCTCCCACTGTCTCTTTGCCTTCATTATACATAATAATAGGAAAATAACAAAATAAGGTGGACCTATGTCCACCCTTGTACCCAACTTATTTTTTACTATTATTTTATCCTTCTTTTTGATATAACTTTTTTTGATAATATCCTTGCGAAAGATAAATTGTAGCTAAAGGATTGTGACCAGTAACTCTATCTTTTACTGCAAGAGTAGTCATAGGAGCCTCTAAGTATTTCATGACCAATGTATCATGTCCTACACATAAACCTAATATCACATTAAAATCTGTTTTCTGCTGATTGAGTAATAACGCTTGACCTATGGGGTTGCACATAATTTCATCGCATTCTCCAGGAATTTTTTCCTCTTCATCAAGACCTAGATAATTTTTTTCAATTCCTCCATTTTTACATAAAACAGAAATCACTTCGAAATCATGATACGTCAATAAATTTTGAAATGTTTTTGCTTCTTTAAACAGACCTATGCAAAACACTAATCCTATTTTTTTATACTCACATTTTTTTGCAAAGGCTATAATTTCTTCTACCCTGGTCATTTGTCCGTATCCTTCTGCTTCGATAAGAGCTGCATTATACGCTATTTTAATATTTTCTTCTTCTAGAAAAAGTTTTTTAGCTTTTTCTTGGATTTCTTTTTCTTTGCTGGGACAATGGGGTAAGGATTCATCCATTTTCCCCCTTGAGCACCCCTGCAAGACACAATTTGTACAAGTATACATGATCTTTCCATCCTTTCACTATCATTATTATATGGATAATGATGGGCTTTTTTCTTCTAACATATTTAATATCTCATTTGACAATCTTCCATAGTATTCCTCTGCTCTATCTCTTGGTCTCGGTTTATCTATATTTATAATTTCTTTAACTTTTCCTGGTCTATGGGACATGACAATAATCTTATCTGCTAAATAAATTGCCTCGTCTACACTGTGAGTGATAAACAAAATGGTTTTACGATTTTTTTCCCATATATAAAGCAATTCTCTTTGCATAAGTATACGAGTATGAGCATCTAAAGCTCCAAAAGGTTCATCCATTAACAATACTATAGGATCATTGGCTAATCCCCTAGCAATAGCTACTCTTTGTTGCATTCCTCCCGATAATTCAAAAGGATAGGCATTGTGAAAGTCACTCATTCCAATCATTTCTAAATATTTTGTAGCAATCTTCTTTTTTATTGTTTTAGGTTCTCTTCTAAATTCTAGTCCTAATATTATATTTTCCTCCACTGTTTTCCAGGGTAATAAAGAATATTGCTGAAATATCATTCCTATATCTCGGGTAGGCTTTTTTATTTCTTTACCATAATAAAAAGCTTTACCTGTAGTAGAATGTTCCAAACCCGCTATTATCCTAAGTAATGTTGATTTTCCACATCCTGAAGGCCCTACAATACATACAAAGTCATTTTCTTCTATTTCAATATTTACATTTTCCAGAGCCTGAACTTTTCTACCGCTTCCTGACACAAATTCCTTACTAAGATTTTCAATTTTTAAACAAGTATTTTCTTTTTCCATTTAAATTACTCCTTGGATTATTTGAAATTATCTTCTTCAATTTACTACCTTTTGATTATTACTCCAGACAAATTTTTTCCTTTCAATGAATCGAATACTATAGTCCAATAAAAATCCTATAACACCAATGCTTATCATACCTGTCATAACAATATCTATTTTTGCCAACTCATAGGCATGGGTAATTAAATACCCTACTCCAGATAAACTTCCCGGCATCATTTCAGCTGATACAAGACTAGTCCATGCACTGCCCAATCCTATTCGCATGCCATTTAAAATAGTAGGGGCAGCAGCAGGAATTAAAATTTTAAAGAAGATATCTCTTTGATTAGCCCCTAAAACCTTGGCCGACTCTATTAAGGTTTTTGGTACCTGAGTAATACCATGGATTGCGCTGGTAATAATGGGGAAAAAAGAGCCCAGAAAAATAATGAACATCATGGATACTTTAAAGTTATTTAAATATACATACCAAGTTCCTTGCTTTAAACCAAATATAGTAGCTAGACTAGTCACACCAAACCAAGCCAGCACCAATGGAACCCATGCCAGGGGAGGAATGGGCCTAAATAATCCTATGAGAGGATTAATCAACTGATTAACTTTTTTGTTATACCCCATAATCACCCCTAAGGGTAATGCAATGACTAAAGCGATAAAATATCCTAATAATACTCTTATAATACTAATAAGTATATTAATTATTAAAGAACCAAGACCAATCATATTTTTATGAGGAGTAAGAAAATGTTTTATGACGGAAGTGAATTCTGGTAATATTAATCGATTATCAATGATTTTTGCTCCATATATCCACAGTAATAAAAAAATTAAAGGTCCTATAGTAGGCTGAATAAATTTAAAAAGATTTTTTTTCACTTTTATCTCCTTTTTTAAATAGAAAAATCCTGGTAAAATCTATCCAGAATTTTTCTATTTTTGTCTATATTATTTAATAAAGTAATTAATTGTTGATAAAATCAAAGTAGAAAAAGTCTTCTTTAATGTCTTTAAAACTTCCACCTTGTAAATCACCATCAAATTTACCTAAATCTTGTAATAAATCATAGTAAAGCTCTACACCCTCTTCCCATTTATCAGAAACTTGGGTAGTATATACTATTGTTGCTGCACTCACTGCCTCTTTTGGCACCCCGATAATATCTGCTAAAATGGTTGAGGCCTCTTCTTTATTCTCTGTACACCATTTTGCACTATATGTAAATAAATCTACAAGAGCATCAAATACTTCTGGATGTTTTTCTAATACATCTCCCCTTGCTGCTAATACACAACAAGGAAAATCATACCATTGTCCTTCTGGTGGAAATTGATTTAAATTTAAAGCAATGGAACCAATTCCTTCAGCTTCTGCTGCCTCTGGATAGTGAGAAGGAGCAACCCATGCATCTACTTGATCTCCTGTAAAAGCTGACAATAAGTTTTTAGAACCTTTTAAATCTACTAACAATACCTCTGCATTCCTATCATTTGGATCTTCAGTTACTTTAATATTTGCTTGTTTAAGTGCTGTTTCAATAACAACTCTGGGAGCACTTGTAGGAGAATGATAACCAATTCTTAGAGGATTTTCTAATCCTTTAATATAGTTTTCTACCTCTCCCCAACTATGTAAATCTGTACCTTTAGGAAATACCAAACCAATTCCATCCACATGTATAGGACTCAATACTTTAATATCTGTACCTTGGTCCTTAGCAGATAACATGCCCGTAACAGAATTTAAAGCACAATCCAATTGTTTCTGACCAAGCATTACAGCAGACTCAGAACTTCCTTTTGTTACAATGGTATTGACAATAGCTATTTGATTTCCATCTTTATATAATCCATATTGTTCTTTTTCAATAATAGGTTTCAGCCAAATTCCGGAATCTTTAAAATCTTCTCCCTTAATTGCTGCGGACAACATAACCGCTCCATGAAGATCAAAGTCCCAAGCCATATTTATTGTAGGGATGTCCTTTTCCTTACTAGCTTCTTGACTTGTATTTCCTGAATTACAACCAGCAAGAAGTGAAACACAAAATATACAGATGTTAAAAATATAAAACAACTTCTTTTTCTTTCTTAACAAGGCGATACCCCCTTCTAATGAATATAAAATAATCATATATATATTTGTTAATCTAAAAACAACGTTATCTCATTCTATGATATTAGTCCAATTGATTTTTCTTATAATAAAAATATTATGATATAAGATATTTATATAAAAATAATTTAAATCGGTTAAGGACTTGACCAAAAGGAATAAACCAAAACATAAGAATATTGACAATCTATGAATAGGTTTCAAAAATTATTTTTGGGCAATTTAAAGGCAGTTTAGAAAGGATATCCTTTCTAAACTGCCTTATTTTTTATCATTAGTAAATAAAACAAATTTGATTATTCTTTATTTAAAAACTCTTGAATATCTTTTAAGGAGCTATAGACATCTTTTTCATTAATACCTATAAAGGGGATTTGAATATGATATTGACGTAAATACTCCCTTAATTCCTCTATAAATACCCCTGAACTTTTTATTTCCTTTGCATCCTTTAAGGTATGGGTTATATCATCCTTAGAAGAATCATCATTTTCCCAATCCCCTGAACAAGTTACCTTCACACCACAGCTTGGACTACCATCAATACCAATTACCCCTACTATTTCATAACCTGTATCTATATAGCTTTTTACTTGGCCAATAATAGACTCTAGCATTTTTCTGCAGTTACTTCTATAAAAAAGGGTATCAAATTGCTCCTTTACATGACCCCATCTTTTAATGCCATATATGACCATCTCTGGGCAGGGGAGTTGAATAACACCTATATTTTTTTCACCAATAATATCTATAACTTCTTTAAATATTCCTTTATATTGACTTAATCCTTCTACCTTAGAATTTGCATTTAGTAAGCAATGACAAAGCAATATAATCTTCCTACTTCTTTTCATTAGACCACTTCCCTTATAAAATACATCATTTATAGATCAATATAGATATTCTTTTTATTCTTATGAAGACTTCTTGCCCGATCTGATAAATCTCTCTTCTATCATTTAAAATATCTGCATCTAATAGAATATCCTCTACTCTAAGGGTATATCGAATAATATTACCTTGGGGGAGAATCTTTTCAATCTTCCCCTGCAAAATATAATATTCTTTATCTCTTTGATACTGATTAGGGGAAATTTCAATTAGTTCAGGAGAAATAACTATATGTTTGGCCTCAGTATAGTTTTCATGAATTAGCTTAGAAAACATTCCCCCTGGAACAAAGTTATAGTTTCCAATAAAACTGGCAGCAAAACTATTTTTGGGATGACTATAGAGCTGAAAAGGATCTCCTGATTGTTCTATTACTCCATCCCTCATTAAATGAATAGTATCTGACATAGTCATTGCTTCGTCTTGATCATGGGTCACAAAAATAGAGGTCATTCCCAGTTCCTTATGGATCTCTTTAATTCTTAATTGGAGGGATTTACGAAGCTTTGCATCAATAGCACTTAAAGGTTCATCTAAAAGAAGTACTTTAGGTCGTGTTACAATGCATCTAGCTAGAGCTACCCTTTGCTGTTCTCCCCCTGAAAGCTGAGAAGGATATTTTTTTTCTTTACCCTTAAGTTCAATCATATCAATGGCCTGCATCACTCGCTCATGTATGACATGCTTTTCTAACTTTTTCATTTTTAAACCAAAGGCAATGTTGTGATAAAGATTTAAATTGGGGAATAGACTATATTGTTGAAAAATCATCCCCACATTTCGATCCCTTGGATTCATATGGGTAATTTCTTTTCCTTCTAAAAAAATTTTACCCTTGCTTTCCTGTTCCAACCCTGCAAAACATCTTAATAAAGTACTCTTTCCACATCCTGAAGCTCCCAACAAGGTAACAAACTCCCCCTGTTTAATAGACAAATTAATTTTTTTTAATATATAATTTTCCCCATAATACTTTTCAACATCTTGAAAAACGATATATTCCATAGTTATCTCCTCGACCTACTTGTCTAGTAATAAGTAAAAATTATTTAGAATTTTTACTTATTACTTCCAGGGCGTGATTTACATATTTCATATCAATAATATTTTCATATCCCACAGGGCTTTCTAAAATTCCTTGTTCTACACAAAATTTTTCAATGGCTTCATACCCTTCTTTTGAATAATTTCCATCTGTAGTTAAGGAGCTTCTTAATATCCCAATTATCTCAACCATGTCTTTCCCCTCAAACATAGGGGCTACCACTCTAGCAACTTCCTCGTCGCTATGCTCTGTCTGCCATTGGATGGCTTTCATAACCGCATTGACAAATTTCTGAACAGTTTCTGGGTTTTCCTGCGCAAACTTTTTCGTAACAGTAACCATTTGAGACTCATAGCGTTCAGTACCATAGATTTCCTTATGTTTTTCTGGATCACTGGTATTAATCAAAATATTTGCATTAATATCTTCTAACTTATTAATATATATTCCATCGAAAAAAGCAGCTGAAAGACTGCCTTGTTCCAAAGCTGCTAAAGCAGCTCCATATTCCATATTGATCCACTCTACATCATTTACTGTCATCCCTGCTTCTTCTAAGGCAGATGCAACAAAAGAATAAGGCGCTGAACCAGGCATTCCACCAAAAATAGCTTTCCCTTTTAATTGTTCAATACTGGTAATCTCTGAATTAGATGCAAACATGTATTGCTTGCTTTTTACCGTAGGGAGAATAATTGTAGATTCCAATCCCTCTTCATAAGCTCGCAAAACTGGTTCAGTGGAAAGCATACAAAATTGTGAATCTCCCGCATGCATACCTTGAAATGCTATAGGACCATCCTTATAAACTACAAATTCTGTAGCTAATCCTTCTTCTTCAAAATATCCTAGTTCTTCAGCTAAATATACAGGAAGCCAGGATTCTCCTCGCATTTCTGAAATAATAATTTTTTCTAGTTCTTCTTCGTTTTGCTGATTAGTTGCCTGGGATGAACATCCTGTCAAAAGTAAGCCTATTAAGCTAACAATAATAATTCCTTTTGATATTTTTTTCATTCATATATCTCCCCTTTAATATGTTTTATGTATTCTTATATGCATTGTCATGATTAATAGATAAATTAATGGGTGCTCTCCAACGAAGTAGATAATTCTCAGTCTTATCCAAAATGAAATTTAAAATACTGCCCACTACAAGTAAAATCAGTATGCAGGACATAACACGAGCAATATTAAAAAACGAGGTTGCATAGGCTATCATCCAACCAAAACCTGCTGACGCTCCTATGTATTCCCCAATTATAGCTCCCACTAAACTAGAACCTACTCCTATTCGAATGCCTGACAGAATCCATGGCATACTAGAAGGCAGTACCACATAGATTAGAGTTTGAATTTTTCCCGCTCCTAGTAAATTAGCTGACTCAATAAGTTTAGGTTCTACATTTTGAATACCTGAATATGTAGCGAAAAACACATGAAAAAAGACCATAAGTCCAGCAAGAAAGATTTTTGAAATCATACCTAGGCCAAACCATAAAACATAAACAGGTGCCAAAGTAAGCTGAGGAATTCCATGAATAGCCGTAATGATAGGTAAAAGAATTTTCCCTAAACTTTCAAGTTGTGCTAAAAGTAGCCCCGCTATAATTCCTGCAATTGTACCATAAAATAATCCCATAAAAGCTTCTTGTAAAGTAACCGATGTGTGTCTTACCAAATCCCCACTGGTATAAAACTTTACTAAATCTTTTAAAATATCGCTTGGAAAACTAGTAAATAAAGAATTATAAATTTTAGCTTGAGCAGCCCATTCCCAAAATACAAGAAAAAATCCAATAATAAATATTCTAATGATCATAATAGAGTAAGGCTTTCTCTGCTTCATATCACACCCCCAATCTTTTAAAGTCTCTAAACTTTATCTTCTCTAATCCTTGCTACACCTACATTTACATTGATCGCTAGCATGATTAGATTAACATATCTCTAAATAATAATCCAATTGTTAAAGGCTATAGGATATTTGTTTTAATAAATATTTTCTATAGAAAAAAGTAATAAAAAAGGTAGAAGATCATCCTCTCTACTTCTACCTGATTTTTCTCCAAAAAATAAAAAAAATCCCGCAACGACCTACTCTCCCAGGACGTCACCGTCCAAGTACCATCAGCGCTGGAGGGCTTAACTTCTGTGTTCGGCATGGGAACAGGTGTGACCCCTCCGCTATTGTCA
>NZ_JANKAS010000015.1 GCF_024622505.1 Irregularibacter muris | reverse complement strand
TTTTCTAGACAAGCTACTTCCATGGAACCCACAGGTTCAGGCAGCATGCAAGTCGAAATAATAGATAATAATGGCGGCCATTTGGCCGCCATTATTTATTGGTACATGTTATTAAAAGACGCTTACTGTTCTTCTGAGAGTTTGTGTGCTATTAACCTCATTACCTCTCCCCCAATCAAGCTGAGATATTGATTAACTTATAACATTTTACAACCGCCACACACTTTAAGAAAAATTTGTACCCACACTATTTCCATTCTCTATCCAGCATCCCATAGACAACATGATCTACATAGTGATCATAAAGCCATTCAGATTCTCTTATGATGCCTTCCTCATGAAAACCCAACCTTCCTGGGATTGCTCTGCTTTTATCATTTCCTTGGGCACATCTAATCTCTACCCTATTTAGTTTATATCCATAAAAGGCATAATCTACAAAGGCTTTACAAGCCTTGGTCATAATCCCTTTTCCTATATATCTTTCATCCATCCAATAGCCGATACTTACCGATTTATTTGCCCAATTGATTCCATGATATCCAATAATGCCTGCAAACTCCCCTTGGTACCATATTCCTGTTTGAAATCCTTCATTAGATGCAAATTGCTTTTTTGTCATTTCAATAAAGCTTTTTGTGTCTTCTACAGTTTTGGTGCCATCTACCCAAGGTAACCATTCTCTTAAATGCTCTCTACAAGAATCAATAGATTGAAATATAACTTCTGCATGGTGATTATCTAATAGTCTTAATTCTACGTCTTGATCAATAATATGCTTAAACATTTGTCGTCCCCCTTGTATTTACTATAGGATTAATAAATAATGTATTCTAAATGAAACGAAAGACAATGCCTATTTTATTTGAGTAAGCAATTCTTTTAATTCTTTAGCAATCTTAGTGGATACATCATGTGCAATGTCACTAAATATCCACCCAAATCCATCATATTGATATCTTGGAAATATATGTAGGTGATAATGCTCTATATCATTAAATATCCCACCATTTTGCATCATACTATAACCCTCCGGGGAATATTTTTCTTTAATTACCTTTACAATCTTTTTGGATAAACTCACTATAGTAATAAGTGTTTAATCAGGGATTTCATCAACATCCAAATAATGTTTATTAGGAACAATCAACATATGCCCTTCATGAATAGGGTCAATATCCAAAAAACATGTAATTAAATCATCCTGATAAATTATATTTGAATCAATTTTTCCCTCTACTATTTGACAAAAGATACAGTCCATAGTCTCCTCCTACTATTTAGCAATTCTTTATTTCCTATATCTATTATGAAAATTTACCCCTCTACAATTACCTTTTCCAAAAATATTTTTTCTTTAAAAGCTCCATTTTTTTCTGCCTTTTTCTCTTTTACCTCTTCTATTTCATTCTCAGAAAATTCCATTACTGTAGCAATCGCCTCAAGCACTTCTAAAATATCACATAATTCTTCAAGGTTATTATCTTTCAGATACTCTGCAACCTCTTCTTGTAGTTTTCTATGTAAACAAGCCATATATTCATCCTTGCCCAAGACCCGGGTCACGGGGATACTTCCACCTTTTTTAATAATATCTGGGATATTATCCCTGACCAATTTATTATAATGCCTTTCCTTCATCATTCATTCCTCCTAAATCATCGGTTTTCTAAATCTACAAATTTTATATCAGAATACTTTCTCAAACTCTATTATCTCTAAATTTTTCATGGTATTTTTTAGAGGAGGTATCCCATCAAAGCCCATCCCTTTAGTTTTAATTTTATATAAGGCTATTTATCATTCTAGTATATGTTTCTATAAATTTATAGGGCAAAGTGTTCTTTTATCATTTTTGCAACAAGTTCTGCCGAAAGATTGGAATTGTCAATTTTGATATAGTTGTCAAACTGTATTTCATCCTGGTTGCTAACGCAACGATATTTCTTGTCATCATTGATAAGTCTTTGATTAGAGGTTTCTATATCTTGTTTTGAAGCCTTATACTTTAAACGATTTTCACTAGTATTTCTTTGTAGCCTTATTGATTGAGGGGATACAAGTTCCACATAATAAACATCAGCATTGTTTTTTCTAAAAATATTGCTTACATGCTCAACATAATCTCAATCAGATTTTTGGTCGAAAGCCCACATATATGTAAATATTAATCCATAATGATCAGATACAGCGAATTCTTCAAAAATTACATCTCTTAATTTATTAATTACTTTCCCATTAAAATACCCAAATATTTCAATGACTGGTTCAATGGCCATATGATTATGGAATAAACGCAAATCTGTAATTTTTGCAAACTCTTGTCCCACTGTCATTTTTCCCACAGCTAAATTTCCGATTAAAAATACCAGTTTCAAAATCATTCCCTCCCATCCTTCTATGAAAAAAATATATAATCTATATTCTGTATTTTATTACTGTTTTATATAATATATAAAGAATACGAATTTAAAATGATCTATTACGGTGCTCTCAATCTCGAATTATCCCTCTTGTTTTTTGATAATTCTATTAATGATCCACCCAGAGCAATTAGCATGCCTATACTAAAAATCCACACTATTATCGATGGAACAGTCTTATTAAATAAGGCTAGAAGAAGCATGATAATAATTGCGATAATTTCAATTATGATCCCAACTTTTGTCCCCTTATTAATTTTCATAGTTTTTATCTCCTTTCTTTATTTTATATTTATCTACAGAGATAATTCCATAATTTCACTTCTGGTTTTCATTCCTTCATTTTTATAAAAATTAATTGCACTTTCGTTAAAATTCCAAACCATTAATTCTAGCTTACTTATATCTTTTTCCTTTAGTCTACCTTTTATATCTTCAAACAACTGTTTACCGATCCCCTGGCATCTATAGTTTTCTTGTACACATAATCCTTCCATAAATGCTGTCTTTCTATCTTGCATAACAGGATGGTCTTTAATTTCCTTTATGGTAACTACACAGAATCCAATGAGTTTACTATCCTCTTCATAAACAGTAGTTAATGTGTTTTTGTCTGAGAGTAAAAATTGAAAATATTCATGATTAAGGGGATTGATATCCTTATATACATCAGACCTATTTTTAACATGAATATCTTGAATTTGCTCATATAAAACTCTAAGTTGTTGAAAATCATCTTTTTTTAAGGCTCTTATCATCATTTGCACCCCATATTCAATATAAAACTTTACAAAACAATCCTTTACTTGTGTTTTTAACCTATACCTTATGACATAGATTATTTATGTAATCTTCCTTCAACAAGGCATACATATTACTATTTTCAAAGCCAATAATACTTTTATACTTTTGTCTTGCAAGGCCTTCAAAGATCATTCCACATTTTTGCATGACTCGACCTGATGCAGGATTGCTAGTAGAATGATAGGTTTCTATACGATTGAAGCCAATATTCATAAAAGCAAAATCTAATACTGTCTTAAGGGCCTCAGTGGCAATTCCTTGCCCCCAGTATCTTTTCCCTACACAGTAACCAACATCTCCACAAAGGTCATTTTCATTGATTACAAACAGACTAATAGAGCCTATAAGTTCTTGGGTTTCCTTAAATTCAATGGCCCATAAATAAAAGGGGGATTCATCATAGGAAAAAATCCAGCTATTTATTACATCCTTGGTTTCCTCTACACTCCTATGAGCCTGCCATCTCATATATTTACATATATCATAATCCCCAGCCCAGTGATTAAACATATCTTCTCCATCATCCATGGTAAATCGTCTAAGTAATAATCTTTTTGTTTCCAATTGAATTGTCCCTTGGTGGTTTAGCATATTCCCATCCTTTCTCATTATAAAAATAAAACAATTTGGAAATAAATATCCCCCTATAATTCCCATTCATATCGACATTTTTGGGTTTCATTTAAAGAATATACATCTGACGTTTCAGGAATATCAACTACTTCAATAAATCTTGCACCAATAGTTTCGCAGGTTTTTCTTGAGGCATAGTTATCTGGATTACATGTAATAATCACCTTTTCCATTCCGTGTTCTTTAGCAACTTTTCTAATAATTTTACAAGCCTTTGCGGCGTATTTATTTCCACGATATTGTTCATCTATGCCATATCCAATATGACCAATATATTTTAATATTTTTTCAGTATCTCCTAATCTGAAGTTGATATGTCCGATGACAATATCTGACTCATGCAATAAAATATGAAATTTATATTCTGGTGAAAAATCCTTTAAGGCATCGCCATTACTCTTCTTATATAGAATAACATCAATTTCTCCATCATCTAAAATATTATATTCCTTTAACTCCACCATTCTTTCCCTCCTAGAATAAGTCTTTTAATGCATATTTTTTTACTACTACGCACTATTACAAATGGTATATAAAAACAAGCTTTTGTTAAATATATTTAGACATAAGTAGGTCTTTGTCCACGAAGCCAACCTTTCGATATAGCGATATAGCTCTTTTATTATGCGAAAATACATGTAGTGATATTTTATCTATTTTAAGCTTTCTTACCTCTGTATCAAGAGCTTTCATAGACTCTATACCGTATCCCTTGCCACGGAATTCTTCAAAAATATAGAAATCATATATAAAGGCCTCTTTACCGATCAAACTTTCAGAATACTGAAACCACAAATATCCAATCTTTATTTGCTCATTAATATTCATAATAGAGAAGAGATACTGTTTTTCTGTATTTACACCATCCGGAAGTAGTTTATTAAATGCTTCTTCCGATAATTTGTATGCCTCTTTTTCAGCCCAAGTACCTGCTTTAATCTTTTCCTTTGCATATTCAACTATAGCGTTAGAGAGGTAATCACCAAAATCCTGCTGACTCATTTTTTCTAATTTGACCATAATTATCCTCCATTCAAATTCAATAACTTTCTATCGAATGCTACAACCTAGTGCGATTCTAGGATATCATTGTACTAATATATACTAATCATAATTTTCAAATGAGATCTAATTAATAAAATCCTTTATTCTTATTAGTATTTTAAATGTGTGCTCATCATTAAAGATATAAATCCATAAGGATTCCATTTTCAAAGGTTCCCCTAATGTTAAAATAATTCTTATGGATTCCCACCTGCTCAAATCCAAATTTTTCATAGAGCTTAATGGCATTTTGATTTCCAGCTCTTACTCCAAGACTTATGGTTTTTATGGTGCTATGCTCCCTTGCAAATCTGATTAATTCTTCCATCATTGCACTGCCTATACCCCTTCTCCAATATTCCTTTTTTACTGAAATAGCGATTTCACTATTATGGGCTATTCTCTTTCTGCTAGAACTACTAATTTGTACAATACTAACAATCTTATCTTCTATTATTCCTAGTAACATAAGGGTGTGAGGATTGCTATACAAGTTTTTGATATATTCTCTTTCTTGTTCCAGGGAAAGATGAAATTCATCTTTCCCGAATAATAGATTGTCACTTTCCCCACCTACAGCATTAAGATATTCAATCATTCTTTCAGCATCTTGTACCACTGGCTTTCGGATGATCAATTTCTGATAGTTTTTTAATTCTACTACTTTAAAAAACTCTTTATGCATATCAATATCCCCTCCTATTGAACTTTTACGATCAAATAATCTTCGTAATGTTCAAATCCTAGAGAAGTATAAGCTCTTATGGCAGGTGTATTATTTTTCTTTACCGAAAGGGTTGGTGTTTTCCCTTTGGCAATAATCCTTCTGCAGATTTCAGATACAATTGCCTTACAATAACCCTTGCCTCTCTCTTCTTCCTTGGTATAAACACTACCAATCTGATTGATCTGAGGGGTGTAAGTCTGTATACAAGCTTGGGCTATCATTTCTCCATCCCTTTGGGCAATGATAAAGTCCTCTTGGTCTCCCCGTTGTAATAAGGATTTTTTTATGTCTTCCCTTGTACTAATATCGTTAAATCCTTTGGCCCGGGCAGTTAACACAAAATCCACTACCTCATCCACAATATCTTTATTAGCTTCTATAAACCTTATGTCCTCTACTATAAAGGGGGTAAAGTCTTTATTTACAAAATAAGAGCATTCTTCATAGGAGAAAATTTCCTTATGATCTTTTATCTCTTCATATAAGGGTTTTATGACTTTACGCATGCCTATCAAATGCTGGAATTGTCTTTCTTTCATGAGCTTTGCAAAGGGAAGGATGGCTTCCTCTACCTCATAATGGGGTATGCAACTTCCTAGATTGTAAAAAGGC
This sequence comes from Irregularibacter muris, assembly GCF_024622505.1. Taxonomy (NCBI): domain Bacteria; kingdom Bacillati; phylum Bacillota; class Clostridia; order Eubacteriales; family Eubacteriaceae; genus Irregularibacter; species Irregularibacter muris. Next base: position 53,291 of record NZ_JANKAS010000015.1, on the reverse strand, counting down.
AATATCCCCCTTAACATTTCCTTGTGGAAAAACCCGTAATAATCTCCACATCGCCTAATTTCCTTTCTATTGTCAATGCCGAATTCAACAATATTGGCATAGAGAAAGGATGTATCAATTTCATTTCTCTCGAGGTATTCTAAAATCATTTCTTTGTCAGCCTGAGTAAGTAATTTAATCATGAATATTCCTCCTTATAAATATAAAAAGCAGCAAAGCTGCTTCCGCTAGGGAACCCTAGGTTCCCTTCGGCGATGGCAAAAACCGCTATTCTAGAGCACCCTCCTAGATCGGCAGGGGATTTTCCCCTACAACCCCTCTTTTTTATTTAATAATAAAGATATTATCTTTATTATTAAATAAAAAAGCCCCACGGAATCACAGATATCTGTGACTCCGAAGGGTTTTAACCATTCGTGTAAGACTACTAGGTCCCTATGCTGCTCACCTGATGGCTTAAGCATACTCACTTTTTATGTATTATTACATGTATTCCATATAATGTCAATAGGGTTTATCAATTTATCCCGTTTTTAAAGAATTTCATCTAATTACTATGGGTCGAAGTGGTAATACTTGCCGCAATCACCACTGAAATAGCAATTTGTTGTGCAATAATAATACTTGTTACGCTGTTTATTGATGTCATATTCATTAAGTGTTCTATACAGTATTTCTTATATTCCTGAGCAACTAAGATTGCGGAATACATTAGTCGTTGTACCTTGCCCGTACCCAATGCACCAAATCCTTTGCAAGAAAGAAGATATTCATTGACTTCTATGATGTCCTTTATGGTCTGGTCCATATCCTCTGGGATTAAAGCCAGCACACCTAATGTGGATAATTCCATACCTGTTCCAAATTTGCAGTTCTTTTCCTTTAAGCCCTTAAAAATCCCCATTACTCTATTGCACTTTTCATCAGTATTTTCTTCCCCCAATGCCAGGGTATGACTAAGGGATTGTACCCCATTGGCAGAAAAGAAATTGCCCTTTAATCGCTGATAGCATCTTTCCATCTCATCAATAGCTTTGTCTATGGTTACATCACTAAGAGCAAACATTATAGCAAAACCATAATCCTCCCCTGAGGTTAGGAATGGATGCTCCTTTTTCATTCTTTGATAGATCTCTTTAGATTTCTGAGCCACTCTTTCATATTCAAAGGGCTCTATCCTATTGGCCATTACAAAGGCAGACAAGGGCAGATATTGAGAGGACCAAAATTCTTGTTTCAATATTTCATAGGCCTTTAATGTTTTGTGAAACTTATCCTCTGGAAACTTGTCTAATGAAAACATGGTGGCTAAAATGAAAAAAGCAGTGCTTCTAAAAGTAGAGAAAACCCCTGCATCATTTTTAATGATTATTTTACTTGATTTAATTTTTTCTACATCAATTTCCAATCCTTGTTCGGTATAAAGACAGGCACTTAATGGATGTAAAGCTGAATTATCCCATTTGAAGTTAGATTTCATGATATCCCGATTTCTTACAAATAGTTCACATCTTTGTTTCATTGAATGATTCATCTATTTTCACCTCCTGATTTTCTGTACTATCTAAAATAAATATATATAAGACTTCATAAAATATACAATTCATCTCACTTTTTAATAGCTCTTGTTGCATAAAAGGATGGGATATTAAATTCATGGAGCCTGCCTGTACCATTGGTATCTTGGTATATATCCGTAAGGGTAAAGCCTACTTGCAATTGTCCTCCAATTTGTTCTTCAATGGTATGGGAAAATTGAATCCCCCAGTCGTTTTTTATGGAATCTTCATATTGTTTTTTGTTTTTTAGAGGATTAAATGGTAATTTATAGGTTACCATTGTTTCCTCGTCATTGAAAATATAGTTCATACCATTATCAAGTCCCGCTAATAAAATTCCCCCTTTTTTTAATACTCTATAACACTCTTTCCAAATAGGAAGAACATCTTCCACATAACAATTGGAAACAGGGTGAAAGATTAAATCGAAGGATTCATCCTTAAAGGGCAAAGGATTTGTCATATCTGCTTTTACTATTTTGATCTCATAATTCTCTCTTTCTGCTACCTCTTTTTCACTTAGCAATTGTTTTTCTGAATAATCCAATACCGTACACTTTGCTCCTAAAGCTGCAAATATAGGCATTTGCTGACCGCCCCCAGAAGCCAAGCCTAGTATTTCAGCATCCTTCATCTGACAAAACCATTCCTTTGGTACAGGCTTGGTAGGAGTTAACAACACAAACCAATCATTGGCTTTGGCTTTTTTAAAAACTTGGTGGCTAATGGGTTGACCCCATTCCCAACCTTCCTCAACCCATTGATCAAAAATTTTAGAATTTATTTCTGTATATTTTTTACCCATATTCATACAAACCTCCCCTTTTTGAAATTGCTGATAGTTATTGGTTCAACTTGCTTTATGATTATACCTATTTTTAAAATATGAATTATATCATCCATAGCTATATATATTATACAAGTGTGATTTTCTTAGTTAATTCCCACCAATAACATTCTTCAATTTCTTTGTAAATCTTCATATTACATTTTTTTAATACCCTTTGAGATGGTACATTCTCTTTTTCAGTCTCTGCCACTATTTTAATTACCGAAGGTTGCTTTAATGCCCATTCACACATAGCATTAACCCCTCCGGTAGTATAATCACGATTTCAAAAAAATTTATTCATTCCATTAAAAATATATTGAATTTATTTCCTAGCCTTGCCTGAAATATGCTCAATGTTTATTTTTATTATTTTCGTTGCTCTATCTGACTTCTTAATATATTCTTTTCCTTTCTCTATGTCATTCGGTGAGTATTTATGTAATAATTCTAAAAGTACTTTGTTTTTTTCCTCATCCAAAACTTCACTTGCTCTTCCAACTATCATTGCACTTTCATAGTTCGTAGTAAATTTATCTGGTAAAACATGGGTCTTACCTATTACACAAAAGGATACTTTATCGTCATGTTTTATATTATCTAATTTTTGTCCTTCTAGAGAACAGTCAAAATATATTGAATCATTCATATAAATATAACTTAATGGCACTGCATATGGATATCCATTTTCACTTATTGTAGACAAAATACCATACTCCCCATTTTTTAATATTTCTAATGTTTCTGCATTCCCTAGCTTTCTATCTTTTCTTCTCATATCTTTAAACATATGTATCCCCCTATAAATATAATGATTTCATCTTAATTTGTTCTTATGACACAATTGATAAATAATGGACCATAAATTATGCTTATTTTTTAAGTGTTGTTATTAAAGTAAATCCTGCAATACCACCCATTAAAAATAACCATTGCCTTGATAGTAAATAACCTATACACCCAGTACATAATGTAAGAGTAGCCCAAACAAGTGATAAACTTCTTTTTTGTTTTTCTGATCTTTTCATTTAATCCCCCTCTACTAATCTAAATAATCTTTGTTTCATATAAAACTACTAATACCCAATAATATAATAATATTATCCAATATAAGTATATCAATCTATAGTTAATCCCATAAATATAGAATCATAAAATCGATTATCCACTAGGAAATCCCTTGTTATTATTCCTTCCTGTTTAAATCCAAGTTTTTTATATAGATGAATTGCTAAGTGGTTGTCGTTTCTGACTTTTAAATTAATTTTTCTTATTGTTTCTGATTTCTTGCACCACTGGATTAGATTTTTTATTAGTTTTGTTCCTATACCTTTCCCCCAGTATTCTTGTAAAACGCTAAGCCCGAATTCTCCAGTATGGGCCATCCTTGGCCTTAATCCTCCAGAAAAATTTAGATTCCCTACTATTTTTCCATCTATTTCTGCAACAATGAATAAGGCATTCTTTCTTTTTGCAATATCATAAATAAAGTTTTTCTGTTGTTCTATCGTCCGATGAAACTCCCCTTCTCCAAAGGTCAAAAAATCTGATTCGCTGCTAATTTTATGAATATATTCTAATACCTCTTTTGCATCAGATGAGACTGCTTTTCTGATTGTTATTATACTTCCATCCTTTAATGAGACTTGTGTCATTTTTAATTCCCTCCAAAGGTTCTTTATTTCTTTATTTCTTTATGCTTAGAAACTATCTTTAGAAAGTCCCTCTAGCTCATAATCACCTAAAGGGACTTTCTAATAATGTACACTCTTTTGCCTTAGCATTTAATTTCACTTTACATCCTAAGGGCAATATGATTTTTGGATCGGTATGCCCAAAATCCATATCAACTACGATTGGGATATCTGAGGCATTAAATTCCTCTTTTACTATTTTTATAATCATATGATTAAGTTCCTCTTTTTCCTTATGGGAATAATCCTTAGGTCGGCCAAAAACAATACCCTTCGCCTTATGAAAAACCCCTTGCATTCCATAGTTTCGAAGCATATATCCTACTTGATCGGGCAATGGCTTTTCTTCAGAGATCTCAAAGAAAAGTATTTTATCCTGCCAAAAGTCTTTATCTGGCCAGTAATCTGTGGATTTCATAAACTCCAAAACTTCAATGCAGCCTCCCCATAATCTGCCTTCTACATTTTTCTTGCCCTGTAAAAATATCCAGCCATTTTCATTTTCGTAAACTCTAGTACACTCCCCTAAAGTATTGAGATTTTTCCAGTCCTTATACCCATTGGTCCAATGAGTATATGAAGGATATAAGTAAGGATAATCATTAGAAAAGAAAATAGTTTTTATATGTTCAATAAACTGAGGGGGCAGAGATTTAAGTTGGGCAAATCCTGCCATTACAGAAGGTCCATAAAAGGTTACCATACCAAGATAATTTAGATAGGCAAGAAAAGTTGTAGCATCTGAAAATCCCATGATAAATTTTGGATTTTTTACTATCCTATCGGTATTCAAATAGGGTAGAATTCTTATGGATTCATATCCACCAATGGAAGTGATTATGCCATCAATACGATCATCTTCAAAGGCATTATTGATGTCTTGTGCCCGAAGCTTTGGATTTTTATAAAGTTCATCGGGGGATAATCTTGCTCCTGGCATTTCTATGATCTCTAAGCCTATGATTTCTCTTAAATTTTTCAGCCCTAATTCATAAATGTCAGGGAATAAGAAAGGTAATCCATTTGAAGGAGAAATAATAGCAATCTTTGAGCCTTCCTGTAATCTTTTTGGTTTTATCACCTATATCCTTCCTTTCTAATAAAAAAACCCACGAAATCACAGATATCTGTGACTCCGAAGGGTTTTGACCGTTCGTGTAGGACTTTTTAGTCCCTATGCTGCTCACATATTCATGCTTAAGCATACTCACTTTTCATATATTATTACATGGGTTCCAGTAGTTGTCAATGTCGTTTAGACTTTATCATTTTTCCCCAGAGATTAATATAAATATCCTTGGATGTTTATACAATTTTTATTCATGTTTTAGGACTCTAACCTGATCATGAGATAGGGCGTCATTGGCTACAATTTTAAAAATCATATGATATTTATTTTCTAATTGTTCTAAGGAATGATCCTCTTCCTGCTCAAGCATTAAAGCAATATGAGGGTTGAGGTGGAGGTACATGGTTTTCTCTTCTTTGAAATGAGGATTTCTCATGAAAAATTCGTCTATTTCCACCAGTATACTATCTATGGATAACACTTGACCTGTACCATTGCAAAGGGGACAGGGTTCTTGTAAGATTTTTCCTATGGATTTTCTGACTTTTTTCCGAGTCATTTCTACTAATCCTAGGGAGGTAATCCCCAATACGTTGGTTCTCGTCTTATCTTTTTTTAAGGCATCTTTTAGTTTGCTCAATACCTTTTCTTCATCCTGGGGGCTTTTCATATCAATAAAGTCAATAATAATGATACCACCAATATTTCGTAGTCTCAGCTGCTTTGCAATCTCTTGAGCCGCCTCTAGATTTGTCTTTAATACAGTATCCTGTAAATTAATACTTCCAACAAATTTCCCCGTATTTACATCCACTACGGTTAGGGCTTCCGTTCGATCAATGACGATATACCCTCCAGAGTCTAACCATACTTTATTGCTGAGCATTTCGTCGATTTGGGATCGGATATGATAATGACTAAAAATATCCAAATCCTCTTTATAGTAGTGTACTTTATCCTTTAAGGTAGGAGATATCATGTCCACCATTTCTAAAACCTTTTTATAGTGATCTTTTTCGTTAATGATAAATTCATCTATTTCTTTAGTAAATAAATCCCGTACTGTCCTATAGATAAGTTCTAATTCCTCGTGTAGTGCTCTTGGAGCCAGTACAAGTTTGTATTGATAATCTATCTTCTCCCACATTTTTAAAAGAAAATTTAAGTCTTGAACAAATTCTTCTTTTTCAATGTCCTTTGCCTCTGTTCGAATAATGACTCCCATATTTGAAGGAATAATTTCCTGAGCAATACTTTTAAGTCTTTCCCTTTCATGGTCATCTTGTATTCTTCGGGATATGCCGATATAATCCACTGTTGGCATTAACACCAGATACCGTCCAGGGATAGTAATGTCAGCTGAAACCCTAGCTCCTTTTTGATCTATGGGTTCCTTTATCACCTGCACCATGATTTCCTGTCCTCTTTTTAAAATTTGATTAATAGGCGGAAGTTCGTCTTCATCTCTATCCTGTTGGTTTAATAGGGTCAAGGTATCCTTAACATACAAGAAGGCATTTTTTTCAATCCCGATATTGATAAAAGCTGCTTGCATTCCTGGTAATACATTTTCCACTTTGCCCTTATAGATATTTCCTACTATTCTTTTATCCTTTGGTCTTTCAATATAAAATTCTATTAATTCCTCATTGTCCGCCAAGGCTATTCTAGATTGGGCATGGTTAATATCCACAATAATTCTTTTCACTATCTTTCAGCTCCCCGATAACCCCTTAAAAATTTTCTATTGGGCTGATTAGTTTTTTCCCCTCTTGGGTTAATAAATCAATTCGATGTATTTTTAACCCTTCATAGTTTATCTTTTTTCCTCCAAAGGCAATTAACTTCTCAATCATATTTTCAGGCTTCACATTATTTTTACTCCCTGTAGCAAGCCTTGTTTTTAGGATAATCAATTGATCTTGTACTTCTTCTAATTGTATAAAGTCAATGAAAGGTCTTATATTCTTGCTGGATTTCTTCCCCTTTTTATTTACCCTTTCTACTATGATTTCATCTTGTTGCATAAAAAATTCTATTAAAAGCTGTATATCTAAATAATCATTTTTCCCTTGGGTTAAGATTTCTATAGTATATATCGCTTTATCGATCTGTGACATTAGGGAAGGATGAGGCTTATCTCTCAATTTGCACTGAACTACCTGTAATCCCTGGGGCAAAGAATTATTCAATCTTGTCATCAATTCTTCCGGCTGAATTTTTGTATTTAATTCAACGTCTATATATTCCCCCTCACTGGTCATCCCTACAGCTAAGGCCATGGCAAATGAGGTCTTTGGATGGGGATTAAACCCTTGGGAATAGGCCACATCAATTTCAGCCCTTCTTAAGGCCCTTTGAAAAGCTCTTTGTAAGTCTAAATGGGAGATATAACGTACTTCTTCTCCCATGATCAGTTTTAGTCTAGCAATCCACATAACATGTCCATCCCCCATCAAAATTTTCCACTCCACAATTCACACAGTTTTCCCTGCAAAAAGGAGTGACCCTTTCCTTAAGAGCATTTTTGTGTTCTCGAATAAGGAAGCTTTTACTTACCCCTATATCTATAAAATCCCAAGGTAGTTTTTCTTCATACTCTCTTTTTCTATGGGCATAAAAGGAGGGATCTATATGACATTCTTCAAAGGCTTCCATCCAGCTGTTAAATTTAAAATGTTCATCCCATCCATCAAATTTACATCCTTTTTCCCAGGCTTTTAATAATACTTTACCTAATCTTCTATCTCCCCTAGCAAATATAGCCTCTAAAAAACTAATTTTAGGTTCATGCCAGCTATAGGAAATCTTCCTATCTCTAATAATATTCTTTAAATACTGTTGTTTTTCCTTTAATTCTTCCATAGTATTTTGAGGTTCCCATTGAAAAGGCGTGAAGGGCTTTGGCACAAAGGAAGAAGTGCTTACTGTCACTCTAAGGGCTTTATTTCTTTTTTCTTTTTCTACTTGAAAATATTGTTGTACTACTTTTTTACCCAAATCCCCAATGCCTTCTATATCTTCATTAGTCTCTGTAGGGAGGCCAATCATGAAATAAAGTTTTATAGTACCCCAACCGGCTTCAAAAGCTTGTCTAGTAGCTTCCATAAGATTTTCTTCTGTAACGCCCTTGTTTATCACATTCCTTAATTTTTGGGTGCCTGCCTCTGGGGCAAAAGTGAGCCCGGTTTTTCTGACTTTTTGTATTTCCTCTGCAAGTTTTATAGAAAAGGAATCAATTCTAAGGGAAGGAAGGGAAAGTCCTACCCCTTTATCTTTGTATTCTTCCATCAGATTTTTTACCAAAGGAACTAACTGGGTATAGTCACTTGTACTTAAAGAAGCTAAGGATATGTCTTCATACCCTGTATTTTTGACTAATTTTTCTGCAATACTTTTTAGGGTTTCTGGTGTCTTTTCTCTAACCGGTCTATAAATCATACCTGCTTGACAAAAACGACATCCTCTTGTGCATCCTCTGAAAAGCTCCAACATAATACGATCATGTACTATATTGGTATAGGGTACCACTACTTTATCTGGATAATAAGTCTTGTCTAAATCCTTAATTATTCTTTTTTGTACTGTGGAAGGATAGGCTGAAGAAATAGGCTGAAAGCTTGTAATTTTTCCTTCCTCATCATACTCCACTTGATAAAAAGCTGGAATATATACGCCGGTAATAGAAGCTATGGAGTGTAGAAAGTCTTTTCTACTCCCCTCTGATTTTTTCCATTTTCTATAGGCTTCCATTACTTCTAATATAACTTCTTCCGCCTCTCCTAAGATGACAATATCTACAAAGTCTGCCAAGGGTTCTGGGTTATAGGCACAGGGTCCTCCCACCATGACAAAAGGATGTTCCTTTGTCCTCTCTGCTGCCAAAAGAGGGACTTCCCCTAGATCTAACATATTGATAATATTGCTATAGCTCATTTCATACTGTAAGGTAAATCCTATAAAATCAAAATGAGTAATGGCATCCATTGTTTCCCAAGCAAATAGTGGAATGTTTTCTCTACGCATTTTCTCTTCCATGTCTACCATAGGAGCAAATACTCTTTCACAATAGATATCCTCTTGCTCATTTAGCAAATGATACAATATTTTCATCCCTAGATGAGACATGCCGATCTCATATATATCTGGAAATGCAAAGGCATACCTTATTGTATCTGATTTAATTTCCTTGTGAACACTATTTAATTCCTTACCAATATATTGTATTGGATTTTTTACTGTAGGCAGTATTTTATTCATTAGTTTACTTTTCAACTTAATCACCTTTTCATCTATATCCATGTATAGTTATTTCAAGAACATTAACATTTTATCAATATTCATGTCTTTTTTCCAATATTATTTTTACTTTTGCATGCATTCCATGTAATAATATAGCATTTAAAATCTGATCTTCTGTGATAATGCCCTTTAGTGCATATTCCTCATCCAAAACATATATGATATGAAATTTTTTGGGTGTAAATTGTTTAAAGATTATTCCTAGACTTGTTTGAGGCAATACAGTAATATGCTGGGACTCCATGGAACCTGATTTATTTAAATTTTCCTTTTTTGATGCGATATCCCTCATTGTAGCATAGGTTGCCATTTTTTGTTCCCTGTGAGATTGATAGATGATGAGTACTCCAATGAATGCATAGGCAAAGTTATATTTTTCAAAGGAAAAAATATAGATATTAAAGGCAATAAGCAAAACTCCTATTAACATAGAAAATACTGCAATTACTTTGGTTGCATTTTTATAGGATATAAAAAATGATAACATACTCCTAAATATTCTGCCCCCATCTAGAGGTAGAGCAGGAATTAAGTTAAAAATACCTATCATAAGACTGCTGTAAAACACAAAATCCAAATCACTACTTACCCATCCAAAATATTCTTTCAAAAAAAATACAGTAGCGGAAAGTACCATGTTGGATATTGGCCCCGCTGCTGAAATAAATATTTCCTCTCCAAGGGTAAAACTTAAATTTTTGTCCAGTTTTATCACTCCTCCAAAGGGGAGCAATTGTATTTCTCTAATTTTTATTCCTAGAATCATGGCAGCTATTCCATGGGATAGTTCATGAATAAAGATGATGCTAATTAAAATTACCATTTCCTTGCCATAACCTAGGTAATACAATAAAAAAATAATGGGAAAAAATAAAAGGTTTATGGAAAGAATAGTACCATATATTCTTATTTTCTTCACCCTGGGTTCACGTCCTTTAATTTGCTGATTGTAACTCTAGATTCATATAATTCTGTGGGTTCACTGCCTTATCTCCTTCCCATAATTCAAAATAAAATATAGAACTCTCTATTCCTTCCCCTGTTTTTGTTTTTCCTAAGGGATCCCCTTGTTTTATTTCCTGGTTTAATTCTACAGAAGTCTCATAGCATCCCTCGTAAACACTTTTTAGGTTGGATTGATGACTTAAGACAACTCTCTTTCCTCCATAGGTACTTTCCTTAATCTGTACTATTTTCCCCGCTTCTATAGCCTGTATTGTCCCTCCTGGATCCCCACTTATTTCGATGCCTCTAGCCTCAATCTTAGTTTTAAATACAGGATGTATTCCTTCGCCAAAGGGAACGGTAACAACTCCCTCTACAGGTGGTAAATATTTCTTATCCCTATTTTTATCTTCTTCCTTATCCTTGGGGCTGATAAAATTTTTAATCTGATTACCCATTACAGGTATAATATTTCTTCTTTCTAAAATGTTATCTTTCCAATCCATTTGATAGGAAAGGGACCATTTTACTCCCTCATTTATTTTTTGTGCTAGAGAAAGTGGGAGTGCTCTTATGGTAAACACCAAGGCAAAGATAATCACCGATACTACTAATCGAATAATATTTTTTCTTATGAATTTTTCTAAGTCAAAGGTCTGGATATCAATGTCTTCCCAGTCCTCAACTTTTTCTTCTTTGTTAAGCCTTCTTCCCCTTATTTTGGGTTCCAGACGGATCCTTCTACTTTCAACCTTCAGTTTTTCATCATCCACGGTTAGTCCTCCCTTCTTTTTACCTTTTCCTTTTGTTGCTAATTTAATATAATATATTTTTCATAGTTCACTTTTATTACTTTATTAAGGAATTTACAATCTATGGATTTATCATACTAAACTTTTCTTAAAGCAAACAAAAAGAAAGTGCGAGGCACTTTCTTTTTGTTTGCTTTATTCTATATAGGGAAGCAACTCTATTTCTTAATAAAAAATATTAAGAGACGCTTTTGCATAAGATGATCTAAAATTTAATTTTATGTCTTCTCATGGTTACATTTAATACTAAGCCTACAGCCATCATATTTGTGATCATGGAGCTCCCACCATAACTTAAAAAGGGGAGAGTAATTCCTGTAATAGGCATTAATCCCATGGTCATCCCAACATTTTCAACGATTTGGAATAAAAACATGAAAAATACTCCTACAATGATCAATGTACCAAATTGATCTTTGGCTATTCTGGAGAGATATAACAATCTATATAGAAACAGTCCAAGCAGAATAACAACTATGGATGCTCCGATAAACCCACTCAGTTCAGAGATTACTGAAAATATAAAGTCTGTCCATTGCGCAGGGAGAAAATTTAGATTTGTCATGGTTTCCTCTGCAAATAATCCCTTTCCTCTAATCTGTCCAGATCCCACCGCCACCATAGACTGTATGACATGGTAGCCCTTTCCTAGGGGGTCATTGTAGGGATTGATAAAGGTAATGAGGCGATTCTTCTGATGGGGGAGTAGAATGAAGTTCCAAAGTATTGGAAGCGATGCCACTAACCCAATAACGCTAATATATATATATTTAAGATTAAGCCCTGCTACAAACATCATACCTACTGCAATAATGATAAAGACCAAAGAAGTACCTAAGTCAGGCTGAACGAAAACAAGGAGTGCCGGTATGCCTATATGAATGGCAGGCATAAGTAAATCTTTTAAGGTGTCTAATTTATCCTCCCGCTTTTCAAGCAGTTTAGCAAAGGTAATAATAATTCCTATTTTAGCAAACTCAGCAGTTTGCAATTCGAAAAACCCAAGATCTATCCAGCTTCTAGCTCCTTTATTCACTTTTCCAATACCCGGTATCAATACAATGATTAATAGAAAAATGGAAAGGACATAAATACTTTTCCAATACATAGAAAACTGATTATAGTCTATAAACAGGATGAGCATCATAGCAATTAATCCCAATATAAAGGCAATACCCTGGGTCATGACAAATTTTAAGGATTGTTGGGGACCAAAGGTTTGGGTTGCAGTATAAATAAAAACCATGCCTATGGCAACTAAGGCCAATACATTTATAAATAAAGGAATGTCAAAGTTTCTGAAAATTTTTTTATCAATCATTTGTTCCACCTCATCTTAATTACTAGTAGCATTATAACATAAATAATTCTTAGTTACTATTCTCCCCCTTTACAAATTTTCTCCAACAAAAAAGCGGCAATTGCCGCTTTTTTTGAAAAAGGTAAAAGGATTATGCTCTTTTTAACATTTTTTTGATGGGTATATTAGCAACTAGTGCTGGTACCATCGCATCGTCTTCTTCCCTCTTGGTTTTAGTTAGGTTTATTTCTATACCACATTCATCTACTTCAATATAGTCTTTAATTACTTCAATGATATCTCCTTTAATCATATCTAAAAATTGAGGAGAGACATTAGCGCGATCATGAACCAATACCAATTTCAGCCTTTCCTTTGCTACATTTTTACTCTTATTTCCACCTTTATTAAAAAAATTAAACAAAGTATTCCCTCCTTAATTGATTATGTTAATTTTATCCCTAGTTTTTTTGCTAGTTTTTTGATAAATCCATCATTTACTTCGAGGTCCATAAAGGGTACTTCTTTTCCAGTAATTCTTTCTGCCACATTACGATAGGCATTACCAGCTAAGGAGTTGTTGTCAACAACTGCAGGCTCCCCTCTGTTAGTAGATATGACAATACTCTGATCATCGGGAATAACACCTAATAGTTCTATGGCTAAAATATCAATCATATCATCGATATTCATCATATCCCCTTTTTTTACCATATCAATTCGAAGTTTATTGATCACAAGTTGAGGATTATGTATTTCATTGGCCTCTAATAAGCCGATAATACGATCAGCATCTCTAACAGCGGATACTTCTGGGGCTGTTACAACTATGGCCTTGTCTGCACCAGCAATAGCATTTTTAAATCCTTGCTCTATACCAGCTGGGCAATCAATAATAACATAGTCAAATTCTTTCTTTAAATCTTCATTTAATTCTTGCATTTGCTTTGGATTTATAGCTGTTTTATCTTTAGTTTGAGCAGCAGGTAATAGATATAGACCATCAAAACGTTTGTCTTTTATTAAGGCTTGTTTTAGCCTACAAATCCCCTCTGCTACATCAACAACATCGTACACTATTCTGTTTTCTAATCCCATAACAACATCTAAGTTTCTAAGGCCAATATCTGCATCAACGATTACCACACTTTTACCCATTAAAGCCAGTGCCGTTCCAATATTTGCAGCGGTGGTTGTTTTTCCTACCCCGCCTTTTCCTGATGTAATTACAATAACTTCACCCATGTTTTAACCTCCTATTATCACGATTTATATATTTTTGTAGTATGGTAGAATAATTATTTTCTCTCCACTTATACAAGCCTTCTCTGGACAAGTTGGCTTAAAAGATTGCTGATCTGGAGCTCTTGTAATAATATCTGCAATACGCAATTGTGTTGGCTGTAAAGAAAATGCTACCACTATAGCATATTGATTCCCTGCAGCCCCTGCATGGGCAATCCCTCTTAGAGCACCCATGATAATAATGTTTCCAGTGGCAATTACTTCAGCTCCAGGATTTACATCTCCCACAATGACAATATTACCATCAAATTGTACCCTGTTACCAGATCTTAATGTGGTATATACAAATTTTGTTTTCCCTTCTTCAATAGGTGCTTGGGAAATCGGATTTGGCTTGGAGAAAAACTCCTTTTCTGCTTCTCCTTTTTCCAGTGTAACTACAAGTTGATGGGTCTTTTCCATCCAATGGATTAATTCCTCTAAATCTTTTTCTGAAAGACTTGTCCCCTTAATCTTTATATTTTGATTGCCTTGAAAAAATGATTGTGCTGAAGCAATCTTGTCTTGAATTTTTTCCTTTATTTCTTCTAATTCATATTCATTATTGATAATGAGATATAAACCATCTCTGCTGCCTTTAAATGTAATAACCTTATCTGTCATCTTTGCATTTTACCTCCAAGGGACAATAGTTGATATATAAGTAAATTCTTCACATTCTTAATAAATCCTTCTTTTAAACCTAAAAAAAATAAATAAATCCCTTGCTAATTTATAGCAAGGGATTTATTTATTTTTTAATATAGGAAAAGACTTTGGTCATTAAATCTTTAAATCCGTTGGAAGTCCCCGTTGCACCTGCAACATCATCAACATCCTTGGGGTCTTCCTTTTCTCTTAATTGAGATATGAGATTCTCCACAGCCTCTTCAGGAGTCACTCCTGATTTTTCTTTCATATTCTTTGCATATTCCTCATCTTCAGTTTTAAAGGAATTATTTTGCTCATGATACTCGTCATATTCTATAGTAGATACTTTCCCTTCATTAATCACTATTGCCGCAAGACTCTTATATCCCCGTTCATCTTCCTCAGATTCTGCTTTATAGATGCCATCTGGGAAAGTTTCTCCCAATGGTTTTGGGTTCTTTTCCAGAGCTTCCTGAGCAAGATTTTTAAAGCTCTCACTGGTACCCGTAGCGCCGCTAATGTTGTCTACTTGATCAGGATTTCCAGTAGCCTTTAATGAATCAGCTAACTTTCTTCCAGCTGTATAGGGAAGTTCCCCTGACTTTTCCTTCATATTGATTGCATATTCAGCATCAAAACTCTTTAAGTCCTCTCCCTCTTCATCTATTTCATCATAGAATACATTATCCATTTTCCCATCTCTTACAATTATCGTAATTATGGGCGTCCAGCCTCGCTCATCCTGCTCGCCTTTGTCCGTGTAGATACCATCTTCTAAATTAGTTTCTTGGTTGTTTTGTGGGGGTTGTTGAGGTTGTTCATTTTGGTTGTTATTTTCCTGTTGATTAGGCTGTTGATTTTGATTTCTAGCACATCCTACCATAAGAGAAAAAGTAAGTAATAGTGTTAAACATAGTAGCATTGTTTTTTTGAATTGCATCAATACTCCTCCTTTGATTAAAAGAAAACATTTGATATAACCCTTTGCATCGGTTGATTTCTCATTATCATCATTGAAGATTATATTCAACCGATACAATAGGGTCAATATATTTATAGCTTTCTTTCAATCAAAGATTTTTATTCATATAATTGATTATCTATTATTTTATTTTGAGGTTCTTCTTTTTCTTCTCCAAGATTTAAATATTCATCGATAACAGCCCTAGCTATTGGTGCAGACCAATTTCCATGCTCTCCCTCTATAATCAAAGCCGCTACTGCAATCTGAGGTTTATCATAGGGGGCAAATCCTACAAACCAGGCCATAGCTTCTGTATCTTCGCTACCGTACTGAGCTGAACCAGTTTTACCAGCCACTCCGATAGTATCATGAGGGAATCCTATAAAATCACTTGCAGCTGTACCCCCAGGGGCAACAACCATTTTCATTCCTTCTTTAATAGCTTCCAGATTTTTAGGATCAATCTCTATTTTATCTTTCACCTTAGGTTTCTTTTCTTCTACAATTTTACCATTGGAATCAACAACTTTTTGTACTAAATAAGGCTCATAGTGGGTACCTCCATTTGCAAGGGTTGCAACATAATTAGCCATTTGAATAGGTGTAAGGGAGGTTCCCCCCTGACCAATAGATGTATTGAGTGTATCGGCAACCGTCCATCTACCAGCGATGATGTATTGATATATTTGATAAATATGTTGAGAATCTTTAACTCCATGGTTCTGTAGAATTTCTGCTACTTTCTGATACACTTGGTTATAATTGTTTCCTTCTATGGCTCTTACTCCATCAAATAGTTCTTTAGCAATGGCGTAGGAGGTATAAACCTCTTGATCCTCCCCTTGTTCGTTCTGGATAACACTATTACCCGTAATGCCCATAGTATTGCGCAAATAATTGGAAGTGGTATATAGCCACGTGGTTTCTTTGGACTCTTTAGAGGCAAGTATACCCGCAGATTCTGATATTTCTATACCTGTTTTTTCTCCTAGTCCAAAAGCTCTAGAGTATTTTTCGATATTGTCAATTCCTGATCTGTTCCCTACTTCATAAAAATAAACATTACAGGAGTCTCTTATGGCCTCTTTAATATTTTCATTGCCATGACCACTACGTAACCAACACCGAAATCTGTCTCCCCCAAAACCTGGATATCTTCCTCCATCATATACATAGTCTTGGATACGGATTTTCTTTTCCTCTAGGGCAGTAACCCCCACCACCATCTTGTAAATCGAACCCGGTGGTAGTGCTGCCATGGTAGCATTATTGTAAAGAGGCTTAGGGGAAATGGGGTCATTGGTTATAACATTATATTTTTCCCAGTCTTCCTTTGAAATCCCTTTAGAAAAAAGGTTTGGATCAAAGGAAGGATAGCTTGTCAAGGCTAAAATCCCCCCTGTATTGACATCTATGGCTACTACAGCACCTGACTTGGCTTTTTTAGCTTGTCTACCTTTTGCTCCTGTTTGGAGGTCATTAATGGCTTCTTCTAAAGCCTTTTCCGCTGCTCTTTGCACATCATAATCTATCGTAAGGAATAAGTTGTTGCCGGGAACAGGATTCTTTTCCTGATCTACAAAATCACTTTTAGGTCTGCCCCTATAATCCGTTATAATTAAGCTTTCTCCATCCTCACCCCGTAGATCAGACTCATAAACAGCCTCTAAACCTTGGGCTCCTTTTAGGTCCTGCATTTTATAATCTTTTTCCTTTACATCGGTTTCATTAACTTTACTGATGTATCCCAATACATGAGCAGCCAATTCTCCTTCAGGATAATGACGAATAGGCTTAGGATTTACTACTACCCCTTGCATTTCATCGTTATGAGCAATGATTTCTGCCATGGTTTCCTGCTTAATATCATTGACAATTTCAACGGCTTCCCAAGAACGAAATCCCTGTTTCTTTATCTTTTCTCTGATCATTAAAATCTTTCTAGCTTGTTCCTTGGAGTATTTTTCATCAATCTTACTTTGTTCTTTTAGTTTATTAAATACTTCCTCAGCGGATAAACCATATTCCTTTTCCTTAAAGCCGTAAGACTTCTTCCAGTCATTTTCTCTTTTTTCAAAAATAAAGGTAGGTTTTGGATCTAATGAAATAGGAATGCTTGTATTTAAGTGCACCTTGGTAATAGCTTGTATTGCTAATTCATCCCCAATATCCTCCTTTACAAAATACCTTTTTCTGAGAATATTAATGGTTTCTTTTGCTGTTGCATTTTTAGGAATATCATGCTCTTCTTTCCACTCTTGTTCTTCTATGTCAAAGGTGAAGGCAAGGGTACCATCTTCTTGAAATACTATAGGGAATTCATCCTCATATTCCTCCCCATGTTTATCCAATATGCTAGATAACTTGTAAATCATATTGTTTCTTTCGACCTCATCCATTTGTTTGTAGGCCATTTGTACTGAGTAGCCCACCCTATTCGAGGCAAGTACATATCCATCATTCGTGTATATAATCCCTCTTTCCGACGGCCTAACCACTCTTTGCAACATTTTGTTTTCCGCAATTTCCCTATTTTCTTCTCCTTGCACAATCTGCAATTGGGCAAGTCGAAAAAGAAAAACAGAGATAACAAATGTAATAAAAATAAATATAAAAGTAAAACGATGCTTGTTTTTTTCTATTATCATGTAACCACCTTTATTTCAATAGGAAATTTTTATTTTTCTTTTATGACATGCCAATTACTAAGTTTCAAGAAGTATGGATAAATAATCACAATAATTATTGAATTTAAAATCAGGGAAATTGTAGCAATGCTTTTTATCTGGCCTATATATAAAGCACCTGCCCCCCTTAAATATTGGATTAAATAAAATAATCCTTGGAAAAATAGTGTGCCCATGATCGTAAAGATAAAGGGAATAATTTTGTTTTCTTTAAAAACCCGCTCATTAAAAATCCCCATAATATATCCGATAATCATATAAGGAAGGGCATATAGACCCACTACTGTGCCAAAAAGAATATCTGAAAATAGCCCTCCTATTAAACCAAGGAATATTCCCTCTTTTTTTCCATAGATCAAACCAAAGGATATGATTGTGATTAGTACTAGGTTAGGAAATCCACCTCCTATTTTAATAAAAGGAAAAACAGTTGATTCTATAATTATTTCAATAACCAACAATAGACTTAAAATCAATAATCTCACGCTAACTACTCCTTGACTATTTTTTCTTTAATACCAGTACCTCATTAAGTTTTTTGAATTCAACAGCCGGTTTCATCATTACACTTTTTTCTAATAGTCCTTTTTCTTTTGTAACACTTTCTACTTCTCCAATCATTATGCCCTCGGGAAATATTCCCCCCATACCAGAAGTTACAATTAAATCACCAGGCATTAGTTTAACATCAGGAGTTATATTGCCTTCCAATACAGTATCTACATTACCTTTTATCCGAATGTAATCTCCCGTTCTCGAAGCTATCCCATTCACCATACTACTGGCATCTGAAATAGAAAGAACCTTTGCTGTATCTTTGGATACTTCTACGATCTTCCCCACCAATCCTTCGCTAACTACTACAGGCATATTTCTTTTCAGTCCATCGTCTGACCCCTTATCTATAGTAAAGACGTTAAACCATACTTCAGGATCAACCGCTACAATATCCGCTACAATATAGTCATATTGTGGATTGGCTTTTTGGTAATCGAGCAACTTAGATAATCTTGTGTTTTCATTTTGTATATCCTCTAGGCTTGCCTGTTTCTGTTTTAGCTCACTTATTTCTTTTTGCAATTCCTTATTGGTCTCCTTCAAGGTTCCTATTTCAAAAATAGAAGTAAAGAAGTTATGCACGTAACGCGATCCAGAGTATAGGACTTTTTGTACAGGAGCAATAGACTTACTAATAAGTCCCTCCACATAAGTCACTTGGTTTCTTCCCCCTGAAGTAAACCCAATGAAAATAAGAAGAATGATAGTAGCTAAAGCTACTATCATACCAAATTTGTATTTTTTAATCCAGTTCAAGTTTTCACCCCATCTATCTAACCGATTCTTTTAGAAGCGGCAATCACCTTATTAAACATCTCCACATCATCAAGTACCATACCTGTTCCTTTTACCACACAATCCAAAGGATCTTCCGCTATATCCACAGGCATGCCTGTCTCAGCTCTAATTAGCTCGTCTAGTCCATTTAGTAATGCGCCTCCACCAGTTAGCATAATTCCTTTATCCATAATGTCCGCAGCTAATTCCGGCGGAGTTTTTTCTAGGCTGTATTTTACTGCCTCAACAATGCCATTAACTGGTTCTTTTAATGCACTTAATATTTCCTCAGAATTTATCTCTAAGGTCTTTGGAAGTCCTGACACTAAATCTCTACCTTTAATATCCATATATTTCTTTTCTGTAGAGGGGAAAGCTGAACCTATATTTATCTTGATTTCTTCAGCAGTTCTTTCTCCTATCATTAAGTTATACTCTTTTTTAATATACTGGATAATCGCATCGTCTAGTTCATTACCACCTACACGAATTGACTTACTTGTAACAATTCCACCTAGAGATAGGATAGCCACTTCACTAGTACCTCCACCAATATCAACTACCATACTCCCAGTAGGCTCTCCTACAGGTAATCCTGCACCAATAGCAGCCGCCATTGGTTCTTCAATGACGTAGGCTTCCTTAGCTCCCGCCTGTTCTGCTGCCTCAGTTACTGCCCTCTTTTCAACTTCAGTGACTCCTGATGGCACACAAACGAGTACCCTTGGTTTAACCATTTTGTTTTTATTATAGGCTTTTTTAATAAAATATTTTAACATATTTTGGGTAATATCAAAGTCTGCGATTACCCCATCCTTCATGGGCCGGATGGCCACTATATTTCCCGGGGTCCTTCCAATCATTTTTTTCGCTTCTTCCCCTACTGCCATGACCGCTTTTATATTTTTATTTATGGCAACTACAGAAGGCTCCCTTACCATAATACCTTTACCTCTGACA
Organism: Irregularibacter muris; assembly: GCF_024622505.1. NCBI lineage: Bacteria > Bacillati > Bacillota > Clostridia > Eubacteriales > Eubacteriaceae > Irregularibacter > Irregularibacter muris. Next base: position 32,900 of record NZ_JANKAS010000015.1, on the reverse strand, counting down.
TATACCAATGTATTTGCCGTTCCCAGATCAATGCCTACATCCTTTGAAAAAAAACCAAACTTGCTCATTCTTGCTCCTCCTCTATTTTGTCAAAAATACAATTTATCTTTTTAGGTTTATTGATTAGTGTATGTAACCGATAATTATTATATCATTCCTTTTTCATTAAAGCTTAAATACTTTCCATCTCCTATAATGATATGATCTAGAACTTTTATTCCAATAATATTACCTGCTTCAATAAGCCTTTTAGTGATGGACTTATCTTCTACACTGGGGTATGGGTCCCCACTGGGATGATTGTGCACAAGTATGATGGAAGTACAGCTCTTTTTTATGGCATTTTTAAAAACTTCTCTTGGGTGTACCAAGGAAGCGTTTACCGTTCCTATGGTCACGGTGTCAATGCTAATCACAAAATTTTTAGTATTTAGAAGAACCACCTTAAAATGTTCTTGTGATAGGTAACGCATTTCTTCCATGAGGTAATCTACGACATCCAAAGGGCTTTTAATGTTTCTATTGATAGGGTCTTCCCTAGATAATCTCCGCCCCAATTCTATAGCTGCCTTTAATTGAGCTGACTTTGCTATGCCAATGCCCTTTATTTTTCTTAATTCTTCAATAGGAGCATCGATAAAGTGTCTTAGTCCAATTTTATTGTGATTTAAAATCTGATGGGCAAGAGATATTGCTGTCATATTTTTACCGCCAGTACGCAATAGAATAGCCAATAGTTCTGCATCCGATAGGTTTTTTTCCCCATACTTGATTAATTTTTCCCTAGGTCTTTCCTCTTCAGGAAATTCCTTTATGGTATAGTGCTCTTGACTACATTCTTTCATTTCCCTACCATCTCCCATTGATTTTTACTGGGAAAAGACTTCTTAAATACTCTTAAGATTCTTCTTGAATGAATGAAGCTAAGATATTTACTCCAAAGGTTTTCAATAAATTATTTAATAGCCCAAGGGGCAAACCAACTACATTAAAATAATCCCCTTTAATTTCCTCAACGAATAGAGCTCCTAATCCTTGTATAGCATATGATCCAGCCTTATCCCAACATTCTCCTGAAGCAATATAATTATTAATCTCTTCTACTCCATATTCCCTCATTTTTACATAAGTCACTTGATGGGCAGTACATTGCCTTTGGGTTTTGGTATCTATTATAGAAATACCGCTAATTACCTGATGAGTTTTACCTGCCAGGCTTTGTAGCATATTTCTAGCCTCCTGTTGGCTACTGGGTTTTCCCAGTATTTTATCTAGTACTACCACGGTATCCGCACCAATGACCAAAGCTTCCTCTGTAATCTCTTTAGCTACATCTATTGCTTTTTCCAAAGCGAGCATTTCTATTTTTTCTGTTATGGTTTCTTTGGGATCTATGGTCTCTTTCATATAACTGGGAATAACTTCAAAGCTAACTCCTATTTGTTTTAATAATTCCCTTCTTCTAGGGGACTGAGATGCCAATATTATTTTTTTCATCATACCACCTATTTTTTGTAAAAGATATATAGTCCCAAGACAATTCCCAAAATACTGCCTAAATTTACATGAAGCATTAAACCAAAGGATAGTTTAATTGCATCTAAATCAAGGATATTCCAAGGGTTTCCCTGGGGATTTAAAATGCTTATTGGATAGTTATATCCAAAGATACCTATATACTCTTTTAGAAAATTTCCAACAAATGTCCCGATCAGCATGGTGGCTATCATGGTCACGATGAAAATCCCTGGACTTTTTTTTAGTTTCATTAGTCTCCCCCTATCCTAATTTTAACTATCCTCAATTATTATACCAATGTTTGATTGTAGAACCAAAGAATTTCGCAGATTTTTTTTTCCAAATTTAGTAGGTTGTACTATCTATTTCTTCCTTATCTACCTTTGGGCTCTCTATTCTAATTATTGCTTTATTCGGTAGGCAAACCGATGTTTCTCCTGGTCCACTAAGCCACCCAATCTCGATACAGTCTTTATCGGGGCAAGTTGCATCTATAAAAGCAATGCGTCCTTTTTCTACCCTTACTATATTATAGTCTTCACCATTCTCCAATTTTATCTCATAAGGTTTTTCAACGGTTAATAAATTTATCCTATCTATTTCCTTTCCCTCTAACTCAATAATACCATATAATGTCTCTGCTTGGCTTTTATAATAAGTAATGGCCCCTATAGATCCAAGACTTATAATAATAATGAATGTTATTAAAATTTTATCCCATTTTGTCATTTCAAACACCTCTAAGTTAATTCATTATTCAGCTTCTAATTGCATGCTTTCAACATCTATTCTATCTTTTATTCCCTCTGTCATCATCACTTTTAAATCCCTTGTAATAATAACAGCCTCTACTCCTTCTAATTCATCTATCATTTTCATCCCTTTATTACTTCCTAATACAAAGAGGCTGGTAGATAAACCATCCGCATCCATAGAGTTTTGAGTAATAATTGTGGCTCCAATAATATCACTTTTTGAAGGTTGACCCTCTTTAGCATTAAAGATATGGTGATATCTTATGTCATCCTTTATAAAATATCTTTCATAGTCCCCAGAAGTTACCACTGTCTCCCCATCATTTAAACGAATGGTTGCAAAATAATTTCCTCTTGCTTTTCTAGGATGTCTTAAACCCACTGTCCAAGCACGACCCTTTTGGGGGTTTTCTCCAATGACTTTAATATTTCCTCCTACACTAACCAATGCATTTTTTATGCCCATATCCTTAAAGACATCGATCACCCTATCAGCCGCATAGCCTTTAGCAATTCCTCCTAAATCTATTTTCATATCCTTTTCTTCCAATAGGACACTCGTATTCTTTTCATCTAATTGGATATGTCGATAATTCACTAAGGGTAATAAAGCTTCTATTTCATCCTGAGAAGGAACCCTTGCATCATCCTGACCGATATCCCATAATTGAGAAATGGGGGCAATGGTAATATCAAAATTTCCTTCAGTTAGTTTTGAAAAATATACTCCTCTTTTTACAACACTAAAAGTTTCTGGGCTTACGGAAACTGCTGTTTTACCTGCTTGTGCATTTATTTTATTTACCTCACTATCTTTTATGTTCAAGCTCATTTCTTGCTCAATTTCATTCATTACTTCTTTTCCCTTTTTGATCGCCTCTTTGGCATTATCTCCATATACAGTAAATTCAATCAGGGTACCCATCCCACTATGGGTGCCTTTTACGGGCTCTGCTGAATGGGTATTATCTTTGTTATTTGCATTACTACAAGATGTTAGGGTAAAAATCATTGCTATAAGTACAATAATAATAAATTTTTCTTTCATTATTCAGCCTCCTACTCAATCTTCTATAAGTTTAACATTCAAATATATTGAAAACAATACTTTCTTCTTTGGACAAAAAAAATAGAAGAAGTTTCCTTCTTCTATTTCATATCAATCGCGTCCTTAGGACACTTTTCTTCACATATACCGCAGCCGACGCATTTATCCTCTAGAATATTATGAGTTTGCTTAACTGCACCTTCTATGGCATCCACTGGGCAATTTTTCTTACAGATGGTGCATTTTATACATTTATCCTGATTGATATAGGCTTTTTTACGATTAGCAAAATTTGCATATATGGCCTTTGTTGGACATTTCTCTGCGCAAATCATACAATTTGTACATTTTTCATAGTTGATATAGGCTAAATTGTCTTTAAATTCCATAGCATCAAAGGGACATGCCTTTACACAAATCTGGCACCCAATGCAGCCTACGCTACAATTATTTTTTACTTCTTTACCCTTATCTATAGAATTACACAGTACCCTTACTTCTTTAGATTCTGGTACTAATTTAATTACAACCTTAGGACAGGCATCTATACATTTTCCACAAGCTGTACATTTTTCTGCATCCACTTCTGCAATGCCTTCGTCATTTACATGAATGGCATCAAAGGGACATACCCTCTCACAGGTGCCAAGTCCTAAACAACCGTAAGAACATTGTTTGCTTCCTCCCGATACTGCCGCCGCTGCTCTACAGTCTTGAATTCCTTCATATTTATATTTTTCCTTTGCATTATTACAAGTTCCATTACATATTACTCTTGCAATCATTCTTTCTGAAGTGGAAGCAGCTACTCCCATGATGGATCCCACATTTGCTGCACAAGCAGAACCACCTACAGGACATCCGTCTGTGGGTGCCTCTCCTGCTACAACTGCTGCAGCAAAAGCATCACAACCAGGATATCCACATCCACCACAATTGGCACCTGGTAATACATCTCTTACTTGGGGGACTCTTGGGTCAGTTTCAATAGCAAATATCTTGGAAGCATATCCTAAACCGCTTGCAAACAGAAGACCCATCCCACCTAAACTCACTACTGGCCAAAGGATTTGTTCTATCATATGCTGGTCACCTCTCTCTTATAATAGTCCCTGAAAACCTAAAAATGCAATTGACATAAGCCCTGCTGTAATCAGAGCTACCGGAAAACCTTTTAGTGCTTCAGGTACTGATGCCAATTCTAAACGTTCACGAATACCTGCAAATAGTACAATAGCCAATGTAAAACCTAGAGCAGCACCTGTCCCATGAATGATGGTTTCAATTAAGTTGTACTCATATTGTATATTTAAGATAGTAACCCCTAAAACAGCACAGTTTGTCGTAATCAATGGAAGATAAACTCCCAATGCCTGGTATAGAGTTGGACTTGTTTTTTGAATAATCATTTCTACAAGTTGTACTAGCGAAGCAATAACTAAAATAAAGGCAATGGTCTGTAAATATTCAATACCAAGATTTACTAGTATTAACTCTTGAATCACCCAAGTTACTGCTGATGCCAGTGCCATAACAAAAGTAACGGCCATACCCATTCCCACTGCAGTTTCTACCTGTTTTGAAACCCCTAGGAAAGGACATATGCCTAAAAAACGTGCGAGTACGAAGTTGTTGACTAAAATTGCACTGAGTAAAATAATAAATAACTTTGCAAACAAGTTTATTCTCTCCTTTCCTACTGAGCTTTTTGGGACATCTTATTCATTAGCCCCAATAATAATCCCAATGTTAAAAATGCTCCCGGTGGTAGAATCATAATAATCGCTGGTTCAAAGGCAGCTCCCATTACTGGGAATCCAAAAATGCTTCCTGCACCTAATAGTTCTCTAATGGCTCCTAATAAGGTTAGAGAAATAGTAAAACCAAGGCCCATTCCTAATCCATCCGCTAAAGAGTCTTTGATTCCATTTTTAGAGGCAAAGGATTCTGCCCTGGCTAAAATAATACAGTTAACAACGATTAAGGGAATAAATAATCCTAAAGACTTATCTAAAGCAGGAACATATGCCTTCATGAGCATCCCTATCATTGTGACAAAGGAAGCAATAATAACAACATAGGCTGGAATACGAACCTTTGAAGGAATTACATTTTTTAATAGAGATATAACTACATTGGATCCTATTAATACCGCTGCTGTAGCTAAGCCCATGCCTACGCCATTAATTGCTGCTGTTGTGACCGCAAGTGTAGGACACATTCCCAATAATAATCTAAAAGTCGGATTTTCCGTTACAATACCATTCATAAGATTTTTACTGAAATTCAAAACTTTCACCTCCTAAATAGTTAACGCTCTCACTTTAAATATTGATGGTATAAATCAATAGAAGTATTTACACCAGTAGTCACTGCACTAGAAGTTATTGTTGCACCTGTTATGGCTTCAATTTCATTATCCTTGCTAGGTGCAGTTTTTACTACTGCTAATGGTTGATCAATGGATTTATCTATATATTTGTTTTGAAATTCTGGATTTGTGGCATTGGCTCCTAGTCCAGGAGTTTCTTGATGACTTACTACCTTAATACCTGTCACCTTGCCTTCTACAGAAATACCTGTAATCAACACAACTTCTCCGCCGTAACCTGCGGGTGTGGACTTGAGAGTATATCCCACAATCTCCTCCCCTTTTTTCCCTACATATACTTCAGTAATAGAGCTAAAGTCTGGTGTCTTTAAAGCATTATCTACTTCAGAGTCTGTTACTTCTTCAAAGGTGTCTGCTATAGGTAAGGCTTCCTGTCTAGCTTCTAAGTTTTCTTGTTCTACTTGTGCTTCTATTTTCTCTGCTGTGGCTATATTGGTAAAACCTAATATGACCGCAGCAAGGGCTGTAATGACAAATAAAACTCCTGCTAATTTAGCAATCTCACGCATTAGCCTTCACCTCCCCATAGATTTTAGGCATTGTATATTTATCAATAAGTGGAGCTGCTACGTTCATTAATAAAATAGAATAGGAAACCCCTTCCGGATAGCCACCCCATAATCTTATCGCACTGGTAATTATTCCGCAGCCTAATGCATAAATTATCTGACCCCTTGGGGTAACAGGTGAAGATGAGTAATCGGTTGCCATGTAAAAAGCACCTAACATTAATCCTCCTGCAAATAAATGGTACAATACATTTCCAGTAAATAGTCCATCTTGTCCAAAGATAAAGGTCAATACCGCCACTGTACCTATATAAATTGTGGGGATTCTCCAAGTAATAACCTTGCGATATAAAAGATAGGCTCCTCCAATAATTAGGGCTAAAGCAGAAGTTTCTCCAATAGTTCCTGCCACATTTCCCATAAACAAACTAGCTATACTGGGTAGCTCTCCTACTACCCCTTCAGCACCCTTTAAAAGTTCTAAGGGTGTAGCTGTAGCTACTGCATCTGCTCCTCCTGGCCATGTAAAAGCTGCTGCTGTCATTCTCGTTGGCCAAGAAGCAAGCAAAAAGGCTCTTGCTGCTAAGGCTGGATTCATAAAATTTTGTCCGATGCCACCAAAGGCATGTTTTACAATAGCAATAGCAAACACAGACCCAATCAAGGCAATCCACCATGGTGCGCCTGCAGGCAAGTTGAAAGCAAGCAAAACTCCAGTCACCACAGCACTCCAATCATTGATGGTTATAGGTTTTTTCATAAGTTTTTGTATTAAAGCCTCTGTACCTACTGCTACTAGTACTGCAACAAGGGTTAAAGTAAGAGCTTTCATTCCAAAAAAGTATATGGAGCATATAAATGCTGGTAATAAAGCAATAACAACATCTCTCATAATTATACTAACATCTTCTTTAGACCGCACATGGGGGGAAGAAGATGCCGTTAAAAACATGTCACTCATTTCACAACCTCCTATCATTTAGCCTTTCTTTTTTTTGCAAGTATTTCTCTTTTTGCCACTCGAATGGAAGGAACTAAAGGCCTTCTGGAAGGGCAGATAAAAGAGCAGGAACCACATTCGATACAATCTAGTGCATGGTACTCTTCAGCCTTATCAAAGGCATCATTTAATGAATATGCTGAAATGTATAAAGGCAATAAATTTATAGGACATACGTTCACACATTTCCCACATCGAATACATGGTGTTGGATCTGGTACGTTAGCCTCCTCCTCATCTAGGGCCAAGATACCCGAGGTTCCTTTTAGTACAGGAACTTCAATGGAAAACTGGGCCATTCCCATCATAGGCCCACCCATAATTAATTTTCCAGGATTTTTTGCAAATCCACCACATTGATCAATAATTTCTTTAAAGGGAGTTCCCAATCTAACCAAAAGATTTTGTGGTTCCTTTATGACACTGCCTGTAACAGTAACTACTCTTTCCACCAATGGCATACCTATTTTTATAGCATCTGCAATGGCTACCGCCGTTCCAACGTTTTGTACTACGGCTCCAGCATCCATGGGTAATCCCCCGGAAGGAACTTCCCGTCCAGTTACTGCATAAATTAACTGCTTCTCCGCGCCTTGGGGATATTTTGTATGCAGAGAATAAATTTCAATATTAGCATCATTGCCTACAGCTTTTTTTACGGCTTCTATAGCATCAAGCTTATTGTCTTCAATTCCAATATACCCTTTTTGAACATCTAAAGCCTTTAAAAGAGCTTTCAATCCATAAACTACATCTTCTGCCCTTTCCACCATTATGCGGTGGTCAGCTGTTAGATAGGGCTCACATTCTGCTCCATTTAATATCACAGCATCAATCTTTTTTTCTGGAGGAGGAGAGAGTTTTACCTTTGTGGGGAAGGTGGCACCACCTAAACCTACTACCCCTGCTTCTCCAACGATGTCACGTATCTTTTCAGGAGAAAGGCTTTCTAAATTCCCTTGAGGTTTAATATCCTCATGAAGAGTATCTAAGCCATCCGACTCTATGACTACTGATAATACCTTTCTTCCATCAGGATGTAATCTTGGCTCCACAGCTACAACTTTTCCAGAAACACTGGCATGAATGGGTGCAGATACAAAGCCCTTTGGTTCACCAATTTTTTGACCTAATTTTACAACATCACCTTTTTTTACTATAGGCTCACAGGGTGCACCGATATGCTGTTGCATAGGGAGAATTACCTGGGAAGGTGGGTTGGATTGGATCAATTTCTTATGACTAGTAAATTCTTTAAAATAAGAAGGATGAATCCCCCCATGAAAAGTAGCTTGTTTTATTTCCATTTCTCTATCACCTCATTTTTATATTTTTGTAATCATTTCACAAGGAAGCGGCTAACTCTACACTCGTGAAATAGAAAAGTTTTTCTTGCTTGCAAAGACGTAAACTTTTCTATTTCATAATTTATAAAATTTAAACCACAACTCTGTATATTCGACATATTGTATACAAAATCCTTTTGTTTTAAAAAATAATTAACAAAAAACTAGATTTTTGTATAAATATGTCATCTGTGGACATAGTAATACTAGGTTTTTATGCCCATTCTTCATTCATCCCATGAAAATGCACCAACGATCAAGTGGATCTATTGGCGCTCAGCTTTATTATATAAAACTTTATTTTAAATTTCTATAGTATTTTTTGAAAAAATTATTTTTGTTTTTTATAATGTCCTGACTTTCCTCCCCTTTTCTCCAGTAGATATATTTGATGAATATACATTTCTTTATCCACCGCCTTACACATGTCGTATATGGTTAGAGCTGCTGTAGTCACTGCCATTAGGGCTTCCATCTCAACACCAGTCTTTCCTGTACTTTTCACTCTTGCTTCCATATAAATTTCCCCTGTTTCTTCTTTTAATTCAAAATGTATATCGCTGCCGGTAATAAAAATATTATGACACATGGGGATCAATTCACTAGTTTTTTTGCTTCCCATTATGCCAGCTACTTGAGCTACTGAAAGTACATCTCCTTTTTTCATCTTACCTTCTTTGATTTTAGCTAAGGTAGATGGTTGCATAAATATTGAGCCACAGGCAATGGCTTCACGATTTGTATCTATTTTTTCACTAACATCTACCATTTTAGCTCTGCCCTCTTCATTGATATGGGTAAATTCTGCCATCTCATTTCCTCCTATATATAAATTAATCTGTTGTGCTGGTTGATATCTATTATATTAATACAACAAAGGGATATTTATCAAATGTTTTTAAATCCAATAACAAAAGGGATGGTTTTGCACCATCCCCTAAGGTTTTATTTTTTTATTTTTTCTCTTTTATAGTATTCTGTATGAAGTAATTCGTGGGATAAATGGCTATTGGGTTCTCCTAAAAATTCTTTATATAATCTCTGAATGGATGGGTTTAAATGGGACTTTCTCAATGGCAATAGGACGTCTTCCTCATATAAAGCTTTAGCCCTTTCTACCCTCGGATCAATATCCATTTTTGTTTTTGCATCTATGATGGGTTGGCCTCCACCACATACGCAACCCCCTGGGCATGCCATTAACTCAATAAAGTGATAATCGGCTTCGCCACTTCTTACCTTATCCATTATAGCTTTTAAGTTTTTCCCTCCACTGGCTATAGCCACTTTTAACTTTAGATCATCCGTAATTTGAACCTCTGCTTCTTTTATTCCCTCTACACCTCTTACTTCTTTGTATTCAAGTTTTTCTACATCTTTTCCCTTTAATACATCAGCCACTGTTCTCAGGGCTGCTTCCATAACGCCACCGGTAGCACCAAAGATAACTCCCGCCCCCGTATAATCGCCAAAGAAATGGTCAAAATCTTCATCAGGTAGATTATTAAAGGTAATTCCTGCCTCTTTAATCATTCTGGCTAATTCTCTAGTGGTTAAGGAGATATCTACATCCCTTAACCCCTCATGTTCATGCTCCGGTCTTTGAGCTTCAAACTTTTTAGATGTACAGGGCATGATAGACACCACTGTAATATCCTCAGGATTTATGCTGTTTTGTTCAGCATAGTAGGTCTTTAAAACCGCCCCTAGCATATGGGCTGGGGATTTACAGCTGGATAGATGTTCTAATAAATCTGGATAATTATGCTCACAATATTTCACCCATCCTGGACTACAGGAGGTAATCATAGGTAGTTTCCCATCATTTTGTAGCCGATTTAATAATTCAGTACCTTCCTCCATAATGGTTAAATCAGCACCAAAATCTGTGTCAAACACCTTATCAAAACCTAATCTTTTTAAAGCTGCCACCATTTTTCCTGTAACTCTAGAACCCATAGGCAAACCAAATTCCTCTCCTAGGGCAGCTCTAACTGCAGGCGCAGTTTGCACTAAAACATGCTTTTTAGGATCTCCTATAACATCCCATACCTTGTCAATTTCATCCTTTTCCTTTAATGCTCCTACAGGGCAATTGACAATACATTGGCCACAATAAATACAGGCTACATCATTGATGGATTTATCAAATACAGGTTCTATCTTAGTATCAAACCCTCTATTGGCAGCACCCAAAACGCCTACTCCTTGGACATCATGGCAAACTGAAATACATCTTTTACATAAAATACATTTGCTTTGATCCCTTACCATAGATGGAGATAGGGTATCCAATGGGAATACATCGTTCTGCCCTTGGAAGGAAACTTCCTTAACATTTAAATCCTTACTTAATCTTTGCAATTCGCAATTTTCACTACGAACACAGGTTAAACACTCTCTATTATGATTGGATAAAATAAGTTCTAAATTTACTTTTCTAGCTTTTCTTACTCGTGATGAAGTAGTTGATATCTCTAATCCTTCAGTTACAGGATATACACAAGAGGCTTGCAAGGTTCTAGCTCCCTTTACTTCTACAACGCACATTCTACAGGCACCAATTTCATTGATATCCTTAAGATAGCATAGGGTAGGAATATCAATATTGATTTTTCTTGCTGCTTCTAATACTGTTGTGCCTTCAGGTACAGTGACCCTTTGACCATCTATAGTAATTGTTATCTCCTTCATTTTCATCCCCCCAATTAAGCTTTTATTATGGCATCAAATGGGCAAGCTGCCATACAGGCCCCACATTTGATACATTCTGACTGATCAATGACATAAGGTGTCTTTGGTTTTCCAGAAATACAAGATACAGGACATTTCTTAGCACATATTCCACAGGCCTTACATTTGTCTTCCACAATTTCATAGGAAAGAAGGGCTTGGCAAGTTCCTGCTGGACATTTTTTATCTCTAATATGGGCTTCATATTCATCTCTAAAATATCTCAAGGTGGATAGTATAGGGTTAGGAGCTGTTTGCCCCAATCCACATAAGGCGCTATCTTTAATGCTTGCTGCTAACTCTTCTAATTTTTCTATATCCCCTTCTTCTCCTTTACCTTGAGTAATTCTTTCTAGTATTTCCAGCATTCTTTTGGTTCCTATTCTACAAGGTGGGCATTTACCACAGGACTCCTCTACAGTAAAGTCTAGGAAAAATCTTGCAACGTCCACCATACAATTGTCCTCATCCATGACGATAAGCCCGCCAGATCCCATCATTGAGCCTATTTCCATTAGAGAATCATAATCAATAGGGGTATCTAAATGTCCTACAGGTATACATCCTCCTGAAGGTCCCCCTGTTTGCGCTGCTTTAAATTTCTTTCCGTTGGGAATTCCTCCCCCAATCTCGAAAATAATTTCTCTAAGGGTAGTACCCATTGGAATCTCTAATAAACCAGTGTTATTGATTTTCCCCCCTAGAGCAAAGACTTTTGTTCCCTTAGATTTTTCTGTACCTATGGATTTAAACCACTCTGCACCCTTATTTATAATTTCTGGAATATTTGCATAGGTTTCCACATTATTCAATAGGGTAGGTTTTCCAAACAATCCTTTGTTAGCTGGGAAAGGAGGCCTTGGTCTTGGTTCTCCTCTTTTACCTTCTATAGAATTTAATAGGGCAGTTTCTTCTCCACATACAAAAGCTCCTGCTCCTAATCTTATATCTAAATCAAAACTAAAATCAGTTCCAAAAATATTCTGACCCAATAAACCGTATTCTCTAGCTTGGTTTATCGCTATGGCTAAACGCTTAACGGCAATAGGATACTCTGCTCTTACATATACATAGCCCTGATTAGATCCCACAGTATAACCAGCAATGGTCATAGCTTCTATTAAAGCATGAGGGTCTCCCTCTAAAAGACTTCTATCCATAAATGCTCCTGGATCTCCTTCGTCCGCATTACATACTACGTATTTTTCATCTCCTAGGGCATTTTTAGTAAATTTCCATTTTAGAGCAGTAGGGAATCCTGCTCCCCCTCTACCTCTTAGACCTGAATCCATAATTTCGTTGATTACTTCATCAGGTGTCATAGAAAGTAATACTTTTTCTAATGCCTTATATCCATCAAAAGCAAGATATTCGTCAATACATTCTGGATTAATCACTCCACAGTTTTTCAAAGCTATTCTCTTTTGCTTTTTGAAAAAATCCACTTCATTAAGGGATCTTACTTTATCATCGTCCATGGATTCATGGTATACCAATCGCTTTAATACCCTTCCCTTAACCAAGTGCTCTTCCACCAATTCAGGGATGTCTTTTTCTTCTACTCGACTATAAAAGGCCCCTTCGGGATATACAATAACTATAGGTCCTAATTCACACAATCCAAAACACCCTGTTAGGATTAAATCTATCTCTTCCTCTAATCCGTGCTTTATAAATTCTTTTTTAAAGATATCTACCAATTTGCCTGATCCCGAGGAATGGCATCCAGTACCACCGCATATTAATACTTGAGAACGATAAAAATTCATATTAAGCCTCCTCACATTCTTTTCTGTAATTAATCTTCTTTGATCACTGGATCAATTATTTTTCCCTCAATAACTGTCATGGTGTACTCATCAATGACCTTCCCGCTTTTTATATGAGATTCTACCATTGCTTTTGCCTTTTGGGGATCCATCTTTATATAAGTTACTTTTTCTCCCTCTGGAGAATATACTTCTACTATAGGTTCTAACCTACATGCTCCTATACATCCTGTTTGTGCTACAGTCACATTTGTCAATTCAAGATTTTTTATTTCATCCATAATAGCCATGAGAACTAGTCTAGCTCCGGCTGCTATACCACAGGTAGCCATCCCCACAACTACACGATAACCTTCTCTACCCTTACGTAAATTAATATTTTCCAAGGTTTTTTTTCTAATTTCTTCTAACTCTTTTAAAGATTTCATGATTTTACACCTCCATATAGACTCTGTAACCCCTCTTTGATATAATCCTTTATCCAACTGATTACTTCATTTTCCCGAATGCTTACTTCACTACCTAGAGCCGATTTTACTTCTCTTGTATCAAAATAAAAAAAACTATGGTCTAGACTATGTTCATATATCAACTCAGAATTTTCCATACTTAGTACAATACTAGCTATTGTCTCAGGCATGTTCCCCAAAGGCGCTCGATCAATATGGTCATATTGAAAGCATGCCTCTACCTTTGTGCCAACACCCTTTTTGGAAGTAATATGTAAAGCTCCATTGCATCTCTCCGCTGCAGATTTTAAAAGAGAGATGCCTAAACCCACCTTCCTAGTGGTTCTAGTGGTTGTAAAGGGATTTTCCACCCTACACAATAATTCCTTATCCATGCCTACACCATCATCTTCAACGGATATTGTCAATTGATTTTCTTTAAGACTTTCCTTTATTTTTAGGCTAATCACACAGGCCTTTGCTTCAATAGAATTTTGTGCAATATCTAGAATATGCAAGGATAGTTCTTTCATGACTTAGTACTTTTCCAAAATCTTAGGGATATCATCCTCTACTAATCTACCATAGACATCTTCATTTACCATGAGTACTGGTGCTAACCCGCAAGCCCCTACACATCTTGTAGCCTCTACAGTAAATTTTCCATCTTCAGTTGTTTCTCCTATTGCTATCCCTAATTCCTCACAAAGTCGATCAACAATTTGTTGGGATCCTCTAACATAACAAGCGGTTCCCAAACAAACACCAATTTTATATTTTCCCTTGGGTTTCAAAGTAAATTGGGAGTAAAAGGTAGCTACCCCGTACACTTCTGTTAATGGAATATCCAATTCTTCAGCGATGGTTTCTTGCACTTCTATAGGAAGATAGCCATACAATTGCTGAGCCTCGTGTAGGACAGGAATTAAAGCTCCTTTTTCCCCTTTGTGTTTTTTAACGAGATCTAAAAGTTTTTGCTTCATTTCTTCTTGCTCTGTTTTTACAACTTGAGACATATGATTTGCAACCCCCTTAATAATAAAATGATTATGCCTTTTAAAACTATGTTAGTTTTTTATCAACATTATACCATGCATATATGGCTATACAAGATATCATGATAAAAAATATACATAGAAAGAATTTTTCGTTCTCCACAGTATAAAGTATTGTTTTTTATCTCATTGTATGAAATAGTTCTCTTATATTTAAATGCTCTAATGCAATAAATGACTGTCTTTCCAAAATATCCCCTAGATAGTGAGCATCTGAAGATTGAATAAAATGATAATCTTTTAGTAATTTCCAAGACTTCTTCATTTCTTTTTGATTCATATGCACCTTTCTTGAAACTTCCAAGGTGCTAATAGGTAGATGGGGTGGAATAAAGCCCAGATTGGAGATCATGCTAAAGGATGTTTTATCTACATGGGCTGGAATAGCTATTCCCTTTTTTTCTTGTACCAATAAAAATATTTCGTCCACAGATAAATCTAGGGCACTAATCAGCAAATTCTTTATTTCCCCCACAACCTTATCTTTTTCATTTAAAATCAACTGTTCTCCAAACAATTCATTATCATTAGAGATAGAAGGCAAATATTTACTTATATCATCATCAAATTTTAAAGCATCTTCTAAAGTAAGAAAATAACACAGTATATGTACCTCTTCCTTAGTTGTCACCTCTATTCCTGGAACAATCAATAGATCCTGCTTTTCTCCAATTTTAAATAGAGCGGGTAAATTTTTAGTACTATTATGATCAGTGACAGCGATAATATCTAGGCCCTTTAATCGAGCCATATTTATGATATTATTTGGTGTCATGTCATTATCTCCACAGGGTGAAAGTGCTGAATGAATGTGAAGATCATAGGCCCATTGGACCTTTTTCATTTATTTAATTCCCCCTTCATACAATAAATTTGAAATTTCAAAGGAATTAAGGTGACTTCTCAATATGGGCATGCTTTCTTGTTGAGCCTTGATGAGGGTATCTTCATCTACTTCTATATCCTCGGGTACAATAATACAGGATAGTTCTAATAGAGTGGCAATAGCAATAATATTTACATGGGTTTGCACCGTAATCCATGCATTTCCCTTTTGAGCATGGGCCATTACCCAACTTAATAAGTCTCCGCAATATCCTCCAGTAATTACTTCCTCTGTATCTATTTCTGATGTAAGTAGTGTAAACTGGGGCATTTTGCATAAGTCCTTAACCTTCATTTTTCTCCTCCTTAACTTTTTCTTTATTTTGCATAACCGGTGGCACTTTGTCAGAAAGCGCGAACATCTCCTTTGATAGTTTTTGGATTTCCTCTCTTAATAAAAAAATACAATCCACTTCCAAAGCATTGCCCTTTACAATATCCTCGGCTAAAGCAGCACATCCTGGGGAACCACAAGCTCCACAATCTAACCCTGGTAATCTACGGGTAATTTTTTCAATTTCTTCAGCCTTTTGTATGGCTACGGCAATTTTTTCGTCCAACGGTGGCATTGGTCGAGGTAGTATGGGACCCTCATGGTGTAAAATGCCACTAAAGTATAATTTTTTTATTTCCCTAGGATCAAAGTCATTTTCATATTTACTGTTTTCTGCTCTTCTATTAATCCTTTGCTTTGCAATAAAGGTGTTTTCTATAGTGAGAGCACCTCCTACACATCCTCCTCTACAGGCCAATCCTTCAAAAAAAGCAATATCCTTTAACTTATTTCTTTCTATTTCCTCTAATACTCTCGTTACACTCTGTATCCCATCAACATTGATATAGTTGGAGTTATTGAGAAAACTACTTTCTCCCCCTGTTCTTGCCCAGCTTATTCCTATATTGGAGGCTCTCTGAAGATTTTCTACCTTTTTTAAAGATTTTATGTTGCTAAGCACTTCCATATAAATTTTATTTATGGCAAGAGCCCCATTTAGGGCTGATTTTTTTCCCTTTGGAGCAATGGGTTTTTTAATACTGGTAACCTTAGCTGGACAAGGAGTGAGAAAAAATATCCCTATTTCTTTATCCTTTAATCCCCTTTCCACTAATTGCTTTCTTACCAATCTTGCTTCCACTTCCATAGGGGATTCCAGGGTAACGAGTTGGGGAATCAGCTCTGGAAAACGTACCTGGATAAGCCTTGTAATCGCAGGACAGGCTGAAGAAATGAGAGGTCTTTTCATCCCCTTTTTATTTAGTTCTTCATTTATGACTTTGCCTAGTATCTCAGCACTATAGGCTACTTCGGATACTTGATCAAAGCCCATATTTTTTATTGCAGTTAAAATAGCATTTATACTTACTTCGTCATGAAACTGACTGAGAAAAGAAGGGGCTACCAAGGCTACTTTATATGGATATTCCATTACCTTATCCATAGAATCTGTAATAGCATTTTTGGCATGATGGGGACAGATTTTTATACACTCCCCACAATCAATACATTTTTCATTTATAATAATGGCCTTACCGTTTCTCACTCTTATAGCTTGAGTGGGACAACTTTTTATACAATTGGTACAGCCCATGCATTTTGAATCATTTAAAGTTACTGAGTGAAAATAGTTTTCCATTTGATCACCTATTTCTATTGATAATTAAAGCTCATTATCATTTTAGTACCCTCTCCTACCTTGGATTGTATAGATAAATCATCGGAACATTTTTTTATATTTGGTAGTCCCATTCCTGCGCCAAATCCCATCTCTCTTATTACTTCTGTTGCCGTTGAATACCCTTCTGTCATTGCTAATTCAATATTTTCTATTCCTGGTCCTCTATCCTCTACTTCTATAATGACCTTGCCTTCTCCTATGGAAATGGTAATTTGTCCTCCTAATGAGTGAATAACGAGATTCATTTCGGCCTCGTAGGTAGCAATGGCCACTTTGCGAACAAATGCATTATTGAGTCCTATATTTTGCAATATCTTTTTTATTCTACTAGATGCTTTCCCCGCACTAGCAAATTCTCCTCTATCTACTGGAAAATTTAGTTTCATTGTACTTTCTTCCATAGTTTATCACCTCTCAACTTTCCCCCTGCCTAATCCCTTGGTGTAAAGATATCCACACGCCTCATAAAGAGGTAGTTTGGTAGAAAATATGGATATTTCTAATTCCTCAGCAAGGTCCAGTATTTCTTTGGTTGGTTGTTTCCCTCGAACAAATACAATAGTATAGATACCTGCCATTTCAGCAGTTCGAATGACATGGGTATTGACTAATCCTGTCAGTAGTATTACATTCTCCTTGGCATAACTTAAGACGTCACTCATAAGGTCACATCCACAAGCAGAGTATACATGTTCCTTTAATTTTTCTTCTCCTAAAAATAGTTGGGCATCTAAAATGTTCATGACTTCTTTTAACTGCATTTTTTCACCCCCTTAAAATGAATTGTATACTTTGACTAGACTCTCAAAGATTTTATCATAACTTTGATAGACTTTATGAAGATCCTCTGATTGCTGCTCTATGGATTTTAAGTCCTTGTCTAAGCCTTTAGTGAATTGATCCCATTGTTTGTTGTCGCTAGCAAAGCTTATTTCTACCTGCATTTCCTTTCTGAGTTTTTCTATGGAGTTGAGGAATTCCTCCTTGTCTCCATCTTTCCTTTCATTTTTCCATATGTACTCCAAGCTTTTATCCAGCCAATCATATATTGCAGATATCTGTTTCTCTAATTTTACTTTTTCTTCATTTTGAGTAAATGTAGTATTCCATGATGCAAGCTTCATGGTCTTGCTGAAAAACTCTATACTTTGGTCATCCAACTGCTTTTTTACTCTATTGGCTGTGGAATCTTCTAAAGCTCCTCCTGTTAGTACTAAAAACTTTTTTTCTTCTCTTATAATGCAAGGTATGTCCTTTTTCTTTAAATCATTACAAAATACTTCGGCGTTTTCTCTTGTGGAAAAAGATCCCAACTGAAAGTATTGAACTTCTCTTTCAGCATGAACATATTCTACATGAGAAGTAGCGGTTTTTTCTGTCGAGGTTTTTTCTGTGGATGCTTTTTCTTTAGAGTTTATAGCATAGAAATCAGAATAATATGCAGGGATAATAATAAATCTGGATAAGCTGTAGCCAAATACAATAGCCATAACCGGTAATACTATAAAGAATAATATTTTATTATTTTTTTTTATATTTATCTGTGCTAAATTACGTCTTATTCTATTGAATCTCATGGCAAACTCCTTTTTAAAATTAGTTTTTATAAGATTGTCCCTATTCTAATAAAATTCTATTTTTTAGAAAAAAAACCTTTAATAAAAAGAGTTTTCTTTCAATTTTTTTTAAAAGTTTTCTGCAATTTTCTACAATTTTCAACAACAGCACACACACACAAAATAAAAAGCTGCAAGGTAAAATTATTGCTTTATTTACCCACAGCTTTTTATTTTTAGTTAAGTTATTTACATTTTTCTGCTTTATCTATGGTTGTTACTTCATTTGATTTTGAGCTTGTTCTATCATTTTCTTAACCATAGTTCCACCTACATAGCCGTTTTCACGAGCTGTTAGGTTTCCTTTATCTACTGAATCATAATTAGAAATTCCTAATTCATTAGCAACTTCTAATTTAAAGCTATCTAATGCTTTTTTAGCTTCTGGAACTAATACTCTATTTCTTCCTGTATTATTGTTAGCCATTTTTTCTCCCCTCCTTTTCTTTTGGATTACTCTTAGTATTACCACACTCCATGCAACTATTCTGGTAATTTATTCATTAGTAATCAATGGAAAAAAGAAAAAATATTAATAAAAAAAAATGGTGCGAGGGATGGGATTCGAAGTCGTGCCCGACAGGCTTTTTCCCTTGATCTCCTTGCACTGTAGATTTATCTGATGGTTAGTGTATGTAGTTTATCTTATCATATACCTCGGGCTATAGTGGGTTCTCACCCCATCCCTTTTAATATCCTATCTTTAGCCTTTTTTTATATTTTATAGTTTGATTTGTGCTTTAATAAAAAAATGGTGCGAGGGATGGGATTCGAAGTCGTGCCCGACAGGATTTTTCCCTTGATCTCCTTGCACTGTAAATTTATCTGATGGTTAGTGTATGTAGTTTATCTTATCATATACCTCGGGCTATAGTGGGTTCTCACCCCATCCCTTTTAATATCCTATCTTTAGCCTTTTTTTATATTTTATAGTTTGATTTGTGCTTTAATAAAAAAATGGTGCGAGGGATGGGATTCGAAGTCGTGCCCGACAGGCTTTTTCCCTTGATCTCCTTGCACTGTAAATTTATCTGATGGTTAATGTATGTAGTTTATCTAATCATATACCTCGGGCTATAGTGGGTTCTCACCCCATCCCTTTTAATATCCTATCTTTAGCCTTTTTTTATATTTTATAGTTTGATTTGTGCTTTAATAAAAAAATGGTGCGAGGGATGGGATTCGAACCCACACAGCGTTAGCGCCACAGGTCCCTCAAACCTGCGTGTCTGCCAATTCCACCACCCTCGCACTTTTTATTGCTAAATAATATTATATTGGGGTTTTTCAAAATTGTCAATGTAAGGATTTAGGCTTTTATGATTTTTTTGGAATATTCATCTGTTCATTCTCCTTATCCTATTTCCTCTTATCTTGAGATTCACCCATTGTTTATTTATATTCCACATACCATTGTTCTATATTATTAAATATATTATAGTCTGTGGGGCTAATGGGACCTTTAATTCTATTATTAGTTATTAACGCCGACTTTTCCATATATAGACTAATGTATGGAAGTTGTTGGGATAATTTTCTTTGGATATTGGAATATATCTCTTTGCTTTTTTCTTCCTCATTAGTTCTTAAAGCTTCTATGAATAGTTTGTCCATTTCAGCATTGCTGTAAGAAATAAAGTTATCTCCCTCTTCAATCTCCTTAGAGTGAAAGGCAAAGGATAGATCAGGATTGAAGGATAAGTTCCACCCAGTGAGTATGGCTTGAAATTTTTTGGATTGTATTCTCTTTATAATTTCTTCTTGGGGAAGGTATTTTATGTCTACTCCTATGTCTACCTTTTTTAAATTCTCTTTAATTATTTCAGCTTCCTGTTTTCTATTTTCGTTATCTCCATTTGTAATAAGTTCAAAAGTAAATTCATATTTTTTATTCTCTATTTCTTTATTTACCAAACCATTATTATTGGTATCTACCCAACCCATCTGCTTTAATATTTCCTTTGCCTCCTCAGGTTGGTAGGGGTGAACTTTTTGTTCTTTGTCATACAACCAAGAAGTAGGGGATAATGGAATGTCTACTACTTCCCCCTGTCTATAGTGTATTTCTTCCAACATCTTTGGACGATTTATAGCCAATTGGAGGGCCTTTCTTACCTGATGATTTTTAAACAATTCATTTTCCAAGTTTAATGCTAAGAAATTGTATTTTTGTGTATCATAAGGATATATGCTTAATTGCTCATCTTCACCATATCTATTCCAGTCTCTATTAATAGCCCTAAATAGGTCTACGTCCTTAGCCTCAAAAGATTTAATAAGATCCTGTCTTTTATTCATTATTTTTGCAGTAATATTGTCTATATAGGGTATCTTCCCCCAGTATTTTTCATTGCTCTGTAAAGAGATTACTTTATTTTGCTGTATGCTTTGCAGTTGATAGGGTCCTGTTCCTATAGGACTCCATTTATGAGCACTCATTACCTCTTCTAGCTTATTATACTTATGGGCAGGCATAATGGGGAAAATTAAGGCTTCTAAATTTCCAATATATCCATTAGCAAAACTTATTTCAATGGTGTGATTATCGATAACATGATAACCAGAAATATTTTCAATGTAGCTTTTATAAGGAGATAGGGTATTCTTATGTCTTAGAGCATCTAAAGTAAACTTTACATCCTGAGCAGTAAAGGGTTCCCCATCATGCCAGTATGCGTCTTTACGCAGATTTATGGTTACTTTTTCACCTTGGTTTTCAATATTCCATTTTTCCGCTAGCATCCCTTTTATCTTGTAAGTTTCATCAAGGGAAAATAGGGGTTCAACGATCAGTTTCATTAAATGATAAGTATCCTCAGGCAAATCTAGCAAAGGATTTAAATGATCAGGGGATAAGATGGAGAGGGATATGGCTCCCCCTTTTACAGGGGTAACTTGCTTTTCAGTTGGTTCTTGGGTTGGTTGGTCAATATCTTGACTTGTGCAGGATGTAATCATAAGGGCAAGTGCTATGATTACTAGGATTACTATCTGTTTTCTCCCTTTTTTCATTGGTATTTCCTCCTCAAAAAATTACTTTACAATATCTCCGATAAATGGTGAATTCTCTTGTATAATTTATGATAAAATAAAACTTTTTCAACATAATTTCTAGTCTCGGGAAAGGGGATATATTCTAGTTGTTCTCCATTTGTACTGTATCTTTTATCCATTAGCCATTTGGATACATTGCCGCTACCCCCATTGTAGGCAGCTAGAATCAATCTAATGTCACCATCAAATTGCTGATTGAGTTTTTGTACATACCAGCAACCCATTTGGATGTTAATGTCTGTTACAAACAATTCCTCTAGATAAAAGTTTTTACGTTTCAGTTCTTTTGCCGCCCATTTGCCGGTAATGGGACTGATTTGCATCAACCCTCTAGCTTCCTTTCTGGAGATCGCGTAGGGATCGAAGTTGCTTTCGGTCTTAATAATAGCAGCTACAAGATCAGGGTCAACCCCATATATTGTACTGTATTTTATTATTTCCTCTTTATATGGAATGGGAAATATTTTTTTTATCATCCAGGGGTGTAAAAAATATAGAATTATGATAAAAAATACCAATAAAATAAGAAATCTTCCCTTTTGCAAATAAGAACCTCCAATAGATTAATGACTTCATAGAACCCTATGTAAAAATCTTATTTTTCATGCCAGTACTTCCTTAATTTTTTCTCTAGCTCTTCTACACTTCCATTATTTTCAATAACAATATTTGCTAACTTCAATTTATCATCTAAGGGCATTTGGCTTTTTATTCTCTTGATGGCTTCTTCTCTAGTAAATCCATCTCTTTTCATTAGACGAGATAGCTGAGTAGTTTCATCTACATAGATAAGCCACACAGTATCCACCATAGAATATAAATTTTCCTCCATCAAAAGGGGACAATCATAGACAACCTTTTTTTTCCCCTTTTCTTTTTCTTGCTGAAATAATGTTTTTGCCCTTTGATTAACCGCTGGATGTATTATTTCATTTAGTTTTAATAGCTTTTCTCTATGATCAAATACGATTTTTCCCAAAGCTTTTCTATTTAATGTACCATCATCCTTGAGAATTTCTCTTCCGAAGGTTTTTATGATCTTTTCCAGGGTTGGTTGACCCTTTTCAGTTACTTCACGAGCTAATAGATCGGCATCGATAATGGTGGCACCGAATTTTCTCAGTATGGAAGAGGCAGTGCTCTTTCCACTAGCAATGCCCCCCGTTAAACCTATGACTTTCATTATCACACCGTCCTTATTACTTGGTTTGATACCAGTTTTTTCCCCAATTGATATCGGCTTTTAGGATTACATCTAAGGATGCGGCATTTTCCATTTCCTCTATCATGATGGTTTTTACCTGCTCTAATTCTTCCTGAGGTGATTCTACAATCAATTCATCATGCACTTGCAAAATAAGCTGAGATTTTAGTTTTTCCTTTTTTAATCTATCATAAACTTTGACCATAGCAATCTTGATTACATCGGCTGCTGTGCCCTGAATAGGAGTATTTAGAGCAATCCTTTCACCAAAAGATCGAATGTTGAAATTCCTGGATTGGAGCTCTGGTAAATATCTTCTCCTACCAAAAAGAGTGGTGACATACCCATCTTTCTGAGCCTGTTTCACAATGTTTTCCATATAGGATTTGACTCCGGAATATTCTTCCAGATATCTATCAATATATTCCTTCGCCTCTTGACGGGGAATATTTAAGTCTTTAGCTAGACCAAAGTCACTAATCCCATAGACAATCCCAAAATTTACTGCTTTGGCCCTGCTGCGCATTAAAGATGTTACTTCTTCCATCGGAACTCCAAAAACCTGGGAAGCTGTTCTAGTATGAATATCCTGGTTATGATTGAAAGCCTCAATTAGGTTTTTATCCTGGGAAATATGAGCCAAAATTCTTAATTCAATTTGAGAGTAATCTGCATCTACAAGATAATGCTCAGGTTTTCGTGGGACAAAGACCTTTCTTATTCTTCTTCCCAGTTCCAATCTTATAGGAATGTTTTGCAGATTGGGTTCTGAACTACTAATGCGTCCTGTGCTGGTGATGGTTTGATTAAAGCTAGAGTGGATATTATGAGTATCCTTATCTATAATAGTCATCAGACCGTCCACATAGGTAGATTTTAATTTTGTGAGTTGGCGAATATCCATTATTTTTTCAATAATAGGATGTTTATCCTTTAATCTTTCTAGAACCTCAACATTAGTAGAATAACCTGTTTTTGTTTTTTTGATAATTGGCAGTTCCAATTTTTCAAATAATATCTGTCCCAATTGTTTAGGGGAATTAATATTAAACTTCTCTCCCGCAAACTGATGAATTTCCATGGTTAATTGATCAATTTTTTCCCCGAATTCTTTGGAAAGATCCTCCAACTCCCGCTGGTCCACATTAAAACCTAAGTTTTCCATACTGCCCAACACGGTGATTAGGGGAAGTTCTATTTCATAATATAAATTATCCATTTTCTGTTGCTTTATTTTATCACTAAATTCTTCATGCAAGCGAATTAATGCCTGGAGATTGCTCATAAGATAATGGCTTTTTTCTTCTATAGTCAAGGCATTAAAGGATTTTTTGCTCTTTCCCTTACCTAGTAATTGTTCTTCGCTAGTTAACTGTTTACTGAGGTACTTAGAAGATAATACACTAATGTCATAGTTGTTATCAGAGGGCTCTAGTAAATAAGCCGCAATATAAGTGTCGAAATCTATTCCTTCTAACTGTATGCTCTGAGTTTGAAGGAAAACAAATAGATCCTTCATATTGTGCCCAATTTTTTTAATGGTTTTATCTTCAAATACTTCTTTCATTGTCTTTAATAGAATATCCAAGGACAACTCATCAAAGGAAATAAAGAAACATTCTTTATTTTTAAGCCCTATGGACAAATCTAAAAGTTCTCTTTTATAATGTTCTGCACCTTCTAATTGCCATTGCAAATATAAGATCTGATCCTTTTTAATGTCTTGGATTAATTTCTGTAATTGTGAAAGTTCTGTAATGGTTTTAAACTCTACCTCTTCTCTTTCTTCCACTGGTTCACTGCTTTGCCCTCCTACTTTTTCCAATAAAGAATGGAATTCTAGTTCCTGGAATAGTTGGATTAGTCTCTCATTATAGGGATTATCTAATCTAAAATCCTCTATATTTATATCTAAAGGAATATTTCTAACAATGGTGGCTAATTTTTGGCTTAATACAGCCTGCTCTCTATACATCTCTAAGTTTTCCCTTGCCTTTTTTCCCCTTATTTCTTCTATATGGTTATATACTTCCTCGAGATTTTTATACTGTTGAATTAACTTTAGAGCTGTTTTTTCGCCTATTCCTGGTACTCCTGGAATATTGTCAGATTTATCCCCCATTAAAGCTTTTACATCAATTAACTGCTGAGGAGTTACCCCATAATGGTCTAGGATTGCCTTTTCATCCATTTTGTCTAAATCTGTAATACCTCTTTTGGTATACCAAACGCAGGTTGTTGGGGAAGCTAACTGAAAAGCATCCCTATCCCCGGTAATAATATTCACTGCAATTCCCTCTTCTTCTCCGATTTTGGAGAGAGTCCCGATAAGATCATCTGCTTCATAACCCTCTAGGGATATTTTTTGAATACCAAAAGCCTCCAGCATCTCATGGAGTAAGGGCAATTGGCTTGCTAATTCCTCAGGCATTTTTAATCTACCTGCCTTGTATTCCTGGAACTTTTCATGTCGGAAGGTAGGTCTTTTGACATCAAAAGCTACACCGACATAATCTGGATGTTCTTCTTCAATAATTTTTAATAAAATAGATGCAAATCCGTAAACAGCATTAGTATGTACGCCCTTTGAATTGGTCAAAGGAGGTAGTGCATAAAAAGTTCTATTAATTAAGCTATTCCCATCAATAATCATCCACTTTTTTCTTGGCATTATATTCACCTCTATATTATTGGTTATTGTTTAGATTGTCATTATATCATCTATAATATTATACCAAAAATAAAGACATAACAAATGCCTTCATCTGCTATGTCTTTATTTTTATTAAATTTATTTATTTTTATTGATCAATCTATCTTTTAACCATTTTCTGTAAACAATATATCCTATGACAATAATCGCAATAAAAGGCAGTGCTTTGAAAATAAATATAACAATATTAGCTACGCCTATTACAATATAATTAATAGATTGTGTGAATCCTCTTTGAATTTTCTGTCCTAAGTCTTTAAAGGGATTGCCCTCTATACTTGTGCTAGGAACTTTCTCCTGTATAATATTTACTTCTATAGAAGAATAGTCTACCATCTGATCCCAATTTTTTAACATAGTTTTTCGTTGATTGATTTCTGTCCGCACACGATTGATTTCCTTTTCAATTTCCACGATATCCTGTACCTTATCGGCTTTTTTTAAGATATCTAAAAGTCTTGCTTCTTGTATTTCTAGACTTTTTACTTCTATCTCCATGTCTCTATATTGGGCCGTGATATTTTCACCTGACCTTTGCTTTTCCTGCACATTGCCCATTTTCCCTATTTCCTCCATGGCTATATCAAATTTATCTGCAGGTACTCGCAAATAGATGTACCCTCCCCCTGCTGTAGAACGATTGCTACTAGAGCTATTAGCTTCTGGATGATTCATGGAAGAATGTTGTATGAATCCACCGATATCCTGTGTATATTGAGTAATCTCATCCAGAACTTTATTGGTATCCTTTACCTGCAAGGTTATGCCGCCGGAGTATATAATTTTCTCTTGCATATCTTTCTGAAAGGAAAAATTCTCTTTGCTTTCTTTTACATTTTGTTGATCTTCTACCGCGCTTTCTTCTATATTTTGCTGATCTTCTGCTGCTATAGAATCTGAAGCCATTTCTAAGTATTCCTTGGGACTCTCTTCTTTTCCTACCGATAGTCCTGCATCCTTACTGCCTAATTTATTTAGTGGAGAATTGAAGTTTAAAATTGGGCTTACTATAAACATTCCTAAGATAAATATCGCCGCTATAGATGCCCATTTTATAAAAATTTTTTTAGTCGGTCTATTCCTGTTATTTTCCTTATGAACTTTCTCCAATTTATTTCGCAATTCTTCTTTAAATCCAGAAGGTAAGGGTTTTTCTACCAAGCTATTTATGCTATTGACCATTTCTAGAAGGGACAAATATTCATCATAACATTTTTTGCACTCCTTAATATGCTTTTCAAATTCCATTTTTTCCTCAGGGGTTAGTTGGTTATCTATATAAAGGGAAATCATTTCTTCTACACGCTCACATTGCATATTTTTTCCTCCTTTCAATATTTATATTTTATACTTTCCGCTTATCAATAGGGCTTTAAGCTGACCTCTTCCCCTACTAATTCTTGACTTTACTGTCCCTAGATTTATGTCAAGAATTTTTGCAATTTCTTCATAGGAAAATCCTTGAATGTCTCTGAGTACAATGACATTTCTATAATCCTCTTTTAAATTTTCCAATAATTCTCGGATCTGCTGTCCTTCTTCAAAGCGTTCATATTGTTCTTGAGGGTTATCAATGGCCCTACTCCCAATCTCATTTTCCAATTCATGTATGGACAGGGTGTCTTTATCTTTTTTCAGAAAGTCTTTACTGGTGTTTACAGTTATTCTATATATCCAGGTAGAAAATGAACTTTCCTCTTTAAAGGATTTTATTTTTCTATAAGCCTTAATAAAAGTTTCTTGAGCAATATCTTTAGCATCCTCTTCATTGCCTATTAGGCCATAGACGATATTGAAAACTTTTTTCTCATAGTTGGAAATAAGAATCTCGTAGGCAGTAAGATCCCCTTTTTTACAACGATGGATAAGCATCTTTTCCATGTCATTCATTAATTTCCCTCCTTTAATCTTTTGACGATAAAATCTCCTAAAAAGTTCCCACTTATTGTATAAATGTATTTCTTATCTCATTTCTTCATTACTGGGATTTTCCCTCTTTTTCATAAAAAAAATAGCCCATATTCAATGGACTACTAAACTAAAGGAATAATTTGAAATTTTACTTTTCAGTATCCCAAACAAATACATAGGGAACGTTTCGATAATAATCGCCATAGTTAAGGCCATATCCAACAATGAATTTATCAGGAATGGTGAAACCAATATAATCAGGTTGTAAGTCTACCTTTCGACGTTCGGGCTTGTCAATAAGAGTGCAGCATTTCAAGCTAGATGGTTCTCTCTTTCTCAAAAGATTTAATATAAAATCCATGGTAAGACCTGAGTCTGCAATATCATCTACAACTAATACATCATAACCTGATATATCAGTCTCTATATCTACTTTTAATTGTACTTGTCCACTACTTTTTGTGTCATGTCCATAACTAGAAGTGGAAATGAATTCTAGTTTAAGGGGTAGATTGATATTTCTTACGAGGTCTGCTGCAAAGATAAATCCTCCCTTAAGTATTGAAATGACCAGTAGGTTTTTTTCTTTATAATCCTTAGTAATTTTTTCCCCTAATTCTTTCACTGTATTGGCAATTTCCTCTGGTGAAAATAATATTTCTTTTACCTTCATCTCCATGGTTATCTCTTCACCTCTTATATATTTTTTCGTATTAAATTCTCTAAATCGTGCTTTAATATAGAAAGAAACAGTGACTCTAGTCACTGTTTCTTTCTATATTACCTTAAATTCTTGGCTTGTTCAATTAATTTTTCTTGTAAGTATAAAATCTAAAATTTTTTACTTGCTCATCTAGAGAAAATTTATACAAAAAGCAGGGATTTCTCCCTGCCTAATCTATCTATCTTGAATTAAGTCTATACTTCCTAATACCACATGAGCCAGACCAAATCCTAATAGCCCTGTTGCAACCATAGAACTCATATCTTCATTTTTAAAACCCTTTTTCTTCATATCTGACATTCTAGATGCCAAAGCTGCTCCAGTAACTACTGTCCCTAAGGCGGTTGGTATTAAGCCTTCTCGCATGATATAAACCCTCCTCCTATAGATAGATTCTATATTATTGTCTTCATTGTAAAATAATATATTCTCTCTTCGAACAAAAAATAAAAATGGTGCCGAAGGTGGGACTCGAAGTCGTGCCCGACGGGCTTTTTCCCATTCTTCTTGCACAGTAGATTTTTTTGCTGGCTAGTTATTTTATTTAATTTTTCTATATACCTCGGGCTTTAGTGGGTTCTCCTCCCACCCTATATATATTTATATTAATTTTTAATATTATCTCTATTTTTTATTTCTTCAAAAAATAAAAATGGTGCCGAAGGTGGGACTCGAAGTCGTGCCCGACGGGCTTTTTCCCATTCTTCTTGCACAGTAGATTTTTTTGCTGGCTAGTTATTTTATTTAATTTTTCTATATACCTCGGGCTTTAGTGGGTTCTCCTCCCACCCTATATATATTTATATTAATTTTTAATATTATCTCTATTTTTTATTTCTTCAAAAAATAAAAATGGTGCCGAAGGTGGGACTCGAACCCACACGGTATTGCTACCACTGGATTTTGAGTCCAGCGCGTCTGCCAATTCCACCACTTCGGCACTTCATAATTAGTACTTTACTATATTAGCACAATTATTTGTGTAATGCAATAGGGAATTTTTTTATCTCTTTCAAGGGCAAATGTATTTTTGTCTAATCTTGGGAAATTGGTTTACATAAAATTACTACTTTATTATGGGGCATTATATGTTATAATGGAGAGTAGTTGTTGACGAAAGGAGGACTCCTATGGATCCTATAACACATGGAATGGTTGGTCTTGCTATTGCTACTATTAGTGGTGAACCTATATTGGGTGCAGTAAGTTTAGGGACTACTTTAGGGGCCATGGCACCAGACTTGGATATCGTAATGCAATCTAAGGGACACTATGCATATTTGAAAAATCATAGGGGAATGTCACATTCACTTCCCTTTTTAGCTGGTATTGCTGGGATTATTTCAACCGTTATACATTTTATATTTCCTGCAACTGCCTTTGGACAGATATTGTTATGGACTTTTATGGGAACATTGTCCCATACCCTATTGGATATTTTAAACTCCTATGGGGCCCAGATATTTTGGCCTCTTAGCAAAAAAAGATTTTCAGGAAGTTTGCTCCTGGTGTACGATCCCATGGTCATTATATTGTCTCTATATCTGATATTTTCAAAGGAACCCAAGACCCTGCTTTCTATGAAGGTAGGTTTAATCTTTGTGATTTATCTTTTCATTAGAATAATTATGAAAAATAGAATATATGATAAAATTATTGATAAGTTTGGAAAGGACATTCACATTATGAGGGTGAATTTACTTCCTTCTATGATCGGCATGCATAAATGGCATTTCATTATTGATAGTCAGGAAAAATCTATTGTTGGAGAAATAAATATATTTAACAATAAGTTGAAAATCCTAAAAGAATTAGAAAAAAAAGAAATTCCTTTTATGGATGAAATCACCAATAGTGCCATAGGAAAGTTTTTCCAAAGCTTTACTCCTATTTACCATATTGATATACAGAAAAAAAATGGATATTATTATGTGACCTTTACTGATTTAAGATACTTTATAAAGGATGATTTTCTTCACCACGCTACAGCAATCCTTTCGGGGGAACTGGAGCTTTTAGAAGGACTATTTCATCCTTATAGTTTAAATCAAAGTGTTAGTGTCATATAAGAAAAAGTAGTCCTTATTCTAGGACTACTTTTTCTCATTTCCTATATTCATAATTGTTGAATCTTTTCATCATCAGAAAGATTTTTACCAAGAAGTTCAGAATAATCTTTTTCAGATTTTAGCAGTTTTTTTAATTTTCCTGCCATAGTTACATCGTTAATTAAGATGGCCCCGACCACCTTGTTATCTTTAAAGAAAATTTTCTTATAAACATCCTTTTTAGAATCTTTATATTTTAATGTAGAATACTCTCCCTCTCCTTCTCCGATATCCCCTATGGAAAAAATGCTATTTCCCATAATATTTAGCATATTGGAAGGGGTTATTGCTTGATAAGTTTCTTTATTTTTCAACATGTTTTTTCCGGCTATTTTCCCCTGCTCTATAGCAATAGGCCAAATGGAAAAGTTCATTTTATTAAATTCACAGACATCACCGGCTGCATAGATATCTCTTTCACTGGTCTGCATGTACTGATCTACTATTATCGCTCTGTCCACCTCTAACTGTAGCTCCTGAGCCAATTGTATATTAGAGCGTACTCCAGCAGAAAACAAGACAAAGGAAGTCTCCTCTATCTCGCCATCCTTAATTTTAAAACCCTCAACCCTTTTCTCACCCAATAGCTTTTCCACTTGAACACCTAACATTAAATCTATACCTTGATCCTGCACAATTTTTTTAATAATTTCTGATCCCTCTTCATCTAATTGGCGGGGTAATAGCCTAGGGAAAAATTCAATAACAGTAATCTTTAAGCCTAGTCTTTGTAATGAACTGGCAGCTTCTAAACCTAATAAACCTCCACCAACCACAATACCTTCTTTAAGATTTTTTACATATTGTTGGATAGCTTGTACATCATCTAGATCTCTTAAAACAAATACCCCCTCTTTATCACTGCCCTCTACCGAAGGCATAAAGCTGTGGGCACCATTGGCTAATAACAATTTGGTATACTTCAAGCTTTTTCCGCTATTTAAATAAACTTCTTTCTCTACCTTATCAATCCTTTTTACCTTCTCCTTTAAGTGAACCTGAATATTTTTATCCTCATACCATTTTTCTGGATGTACATAAACATCCTCCCTTTTAAAATCCTTTCCCAAATAGTGGGATAATTGTGTTCTATAGTATGTATGATATTTTTCATCGGTAATAATATCTATAGATATCTCACTATTCCCCTTGCGAATCTCTTCGGCAGCAGATAATCCTGCAATGCCATTTCCTATAATGACTATACCCATTTCTTTCTTCCCCTCTTTCCTGTGTACTATTTATATTTTTTTAGTATTTTTCTCATTTTTATCCTACTTTTCTTTTATTAAACATCCTTTTTTTTTATGATATCTATGATATAATGCAAATTAATGATAAATATTATACAAGCAAAGCTTCAATACGTTTATTAACTATATTTTTATGAGGTGATACCATGGATTTTCGACAACTTAAAACCTTTGTATATGTTGTCCAACTAAAAAGTTTTTCTAAGGTTGCCGATAAGCTTTTTCTCACTCAACCTACTATTACTAGTCATATACAGTCTCTTGAAAAAGAGTTAGGCATGATCTTATTAAATCGTTCTAGCAAAGAGATTACCCTCACCCCTGGTGGGAAAATTTTATATCAATATGCATTAAATATTTTAGACCTGAAGGACAAGGCTCTTTTTTCTCTAGATGCCTATCAAGGAAAAATCAAAGGAACTCTCACCCTTGCAGCGAGTAGTATTCCTGAACAATATTTACTTCCTGAATTAATCTTTGCCTTTCAGAAAAAATATCCTGATGTTGTTTTTGATATTAAACATTTTAGCTCCACCGAAGCTATTGAAAAAATATGTAATTATGAATTAGAATTTGGGATGGTGGGAACAAAACTAGATCATTCAAGATTAGCTTATAAAAATCTAATGGAAGATCAATTGGTTATTATTGCCCCCAGTCATTGGAAAGATATGCCCGACGTTCTTACTTTGGATCAATTGGTCAAAACCCCTCTTATTCTCAGAGAAAAAGGGTCTGGTACGCGCATACTATTGGAAAAAGTTCTATTAGAATCTGGCTACTCCATTGATGATTTACCTGTGAGATGCTATCTTCAAAGTACTGAAGCCATAAAGGAAGCGGTAAAAAAAGGTTTGGGAATTTCCATAGTATCGGAAAAGGCTGTTAAGGTGGAAAAGCACTTTGGATTACTAAGGGTTTTTCCCATAGAAGAGCTTAATTTTAAAAGGGATTTTTATTTCGTATACAATAAAAACAGAGAGCTATCCCCTTTAAGTGATGCCTTTAAAAAATTTGTATTGGATTATCTGAATAAATAAAAAAACACTTCACACTGTACCGACCCCCAAAAGTTAGACCAAAAATCTAACGATTGGAGGTCGGTATTTTTATGGCTGTATACAGTTATGAGTTTAAAAAGAAAGTTGTAGATGCATATTTACGTGGCGAAGGAGGTTATAC